>CAYVDZ010000136.1:0-9842 GCA_964450575.1 uncultured Opitutus sp. | reverse complement strand
AGGTCTAATGGGAGAACGCCCGAGGCAAACGCAACCGCTTTCACCTACGTATATGTTCCACGTGATCCATTGAGCAAGAAATGCGCAGCCCGGCATTTATCCTGAATTCCGCAGAAAAAGTGGTCACGGATGAGCAATCGCACTTGAGATTTGGATTTTTTCCGAGGGTAGGGCCCGAGCTCCGAGGCGGTCGCGGGCATGGGGTCTGCCTGTTACATGTTACTCAAGCGCCGAAGCCCGACGCTCAAGTTCTTCAGTGTCGTAACGTGTAACAGGCAGACCCCATGGTGCCCCCCGCGGACTACGCGCTCCGCCTGAAGCGCGAACTCGGCGCGTCGCGGGTATGGGTCAATGCCTACGCGAATCATGTTCCGTGCTACATCCCGTCGACGCGCGTGCTCGCGGAAGGGGGTTATGAGGCCGAACTCGCGATGGATTATTACGGCCTGCCCAGCCGACTCGCGCCCGATGTCGAAGAGCGCATCGTGCGCACGGTCCACGCGCTCCTGCCGCCAGGTTTCGATGGTTCCCGCTAGCTTACGAAGCTCGAGCATGCGGCCGATGACCAATGGGGTCGATGACCAATGGGGTCAGGCCGTTGTTTGTTGATTTTAGCAATTGCGGTGTCCTGGGCTTTTCGAGAAATGGAAGGTGGCCATAAATTCATAATCTTTTATAATGTAGAGTTTTAGTACTTAATCAATCGCGGCAAATCTTAGCGAAATCTTGCTCGCCTAGGTCTGGGCGAGCTTGAGTTTCCTCGCAGTTCCCTCGCTCGTAGCTGACTCGATTAACCTCCCAAAAAATCAACAAACAACGGCCTGACCCCGTTCGGCTTCCGTTTTGTTTTCCGTTCGGCTTCCGTTCGGCTTACCCGCTTTCGCCCGGTCAGGGTGTCGCGGAATTTCTTGCTGGCTGCGAGCGTGGACGACCCGGTCGCCAGCACCCGCAGTTTGGGGAACTCGTCCGCGGCGATCTTCAGCACGCGGCTCGGGTCGCTCAACTGGTGAATCTCATCCAGTATCAAGGAGGGCGATCCGATGTGGCGTCAACCGGCCGATCGCGCGAAAATTTGGTAGCGGGATTCAGACGGGGTCATGTCGCGAAACGCGAATAGAGCGCTTGAAGTTCTGCGGCGTGATCGCGCCCTTGGTTGATGACCGGTCGCTACAACTATCGTACCCGGGTTGTCGATACGTTCAAGGGCCGCTCGATGATCCTCGAACGCCCGGCGTGCGTGGCGGGGAGGCGGTACTGAAAACGTGAGGCAGACATTCCTGTCTGTCATGGGAGGCGACGGAACGGGCAGGAATGCCCGTGTCACTTACCAAACAAAGTGGGCGCGCCAACGGGGTCTGCCGGTTTCTGGTTGGCAAATTTCCAGACCGGGACGCGCGCGGCGCGGTGGGTCAAACCCTGGGTGCAGCCGACGGGGTCAGTAAGGCCGTTCGATGTTCGTGAGGCTTAGCGGCAGAGTGGGCCGGCTCGTGTCTGCCGTTCCGAACATCGAACGGCCTGACCCCGTTTGCCGCCCGGAACATCGAACGGCCTGACCCCGTTTGCCGCCCGTTTGCCGCCCGTTTGCCGCACCGTGGCGGCGCACGGCGAATTTTTTTTCCGCCACTCCTGGGTGGACTAAACGACGCACAAGCCGGGCACGTTCCGGCTCGCGCCGCCAGATGCGCACCTCGCCAATTGGCGCAACGACTACCAGGAAATGCTCGGTCCCATGTTTTTCGGCGACGTGCCGGACTGCGATGAGATGATCGCCGCCGCCGCTGCTTTCGCCGTCCGCTTCAACGCCAACGCCTAATCGCCCCACCGTCGCGTTATCTACCTTTTTAAAGCTACTCTTGCCATTCTGGCTAATATAGCAAAATTTCCGCCATGTCCACCACCCGCGCCGCCTCCACCACCCAAGGATTTGGTTTCGCCCCCATCGCCGCGCTGGCCGACATCTCGGCCAGTGATCTCAAAAACAAGTTCAGCGAAGTCGCCCGCCTCGCCGCCCGCGAGCCGCTGGCCGTCACTCGCCATAACCGCCGCGAATACGTCATCCTCTCCGCCGGCCAATACGAGGAGCTCCAACACAGCCGCCTCGCCCCGCTGAAGACGCTGGCCACGGATTTTGACCAGATGGTCGCCAAGATGACCACGCCCAAGGACCGCGCTGCGCGCGCCAGCTTCTTCAAGGCGTCGGCCGTCAAGCCGGGCCCTGCCTTGGCGAAATTGCTCAAGCAACGGGACCATGCCCGCTAAGACGCTAACCGTCTTGGCCGGGGTGAACGGAGCGGGAAAAAGCAGCGTGGGCGGCACGGCTCTGCGCGCGTCCGGCGCCGAGTATTTCAACCCCGACGAGTATGCCCGCCAATTGCGCGAACGGGAATCGTTGCCCCAGGAAAAAGCCAACGCGGTCGCCTGGGCCTACGGCAAAGGGAAGCTCGAAGATGCCATCGCGAAGGGCACCGACTTCACCTTCGAATCCACCCTGGGCGGCAAAACCATCACCGACCTCCTCATCCACGCCGTCGGCAAAGGCCACGTGCTCGACATCTGGTTTGTCGGTTTGGAGAGCGTGGACCTGCATCTCCAACGCGTGGCCCAACGCGTCGCCCAAGGCGGCCATCCGATCCCCGAGGCCGACATCCGTAAACGTTGGATTGGCAGCCACGAAAACATCATCCGCCTGATCCCATTCGTGCGCACGCTCCGCGTGTTCGACAACTCCCGCGAAGTCACGGCGGGCAAGGAGCCGGACCCTGTATTGCTCCTTTCGATCGAGGACGGCGAGCTGTCGTATCCCGGCCCCGAAAACCTTTCCACCACGCCCGAGTGGGCCAAACCGCTCGTCGCCGCCGCCTACCGCCATTTCGGCCTGATGGACTGAAAAGCCATACCCACTGCCTTCCCCATGTCCGCCCCGACCAACGAACCGAGCCTCCAAGAACGCCGCACCGCCCTGATCTCCGCCGCCGTGACCGGCAAGATCGACGTCCGCGCCGGAGAGAGAGGGGTGAAGTCTGAAGGGTGAAGTTTGAAGGAAAGGCCGCCGGCAAGTGTTTTCAAGACGGGAAGAACAGCCCCCGCCGACGCCTGAACTGTTTCCAAAATGGAATGAGTTCCGCCTAATCACCTCCGCAACCCTCGCCATGGCCGCCGCCCCAAGAATCCCAGCACACCGAATGGAAGGCCGCTTGGCAGGATGATCACCTGCGCTGGGTGTGCGGCTTTGCCAAGGCCGAGGGCGGGACGCTCACGCGCCCTCGCGCTTTATCCCGGGGAGGTGGTCGGATTCGTCCAAGAAACCCAGCCCGAGCAATGGCAAAAATTCTGCGGGCTGTATCCGGCCAGCCCGGAGCAAAAACTCCTCGAGCGCGTCGCCGAGCAGCTCAACAAGACCGATCCCAACGCGGCCGACCAGACGATGCGCACGTTCGGCACGCCCGGCGTGTTGCACCACGAGCTGCGCGACCGCGGCACGCGTTTCTCGCTCTGCCAGTTTAAACCCGAGCACGATCTCAACCCCGATACCCTCGCCCGCTCCGGCCGGAATCGTCTGCGCGTCGTGTCCGAGGTCGTTTACCGCCCGTGGGCGACCGAGGCCGAACTCGCCGCCACCGGCCTGAAGGCAAAAGCCTGGCGCATCGACCTCGTGCTCTTCGTCAACGGCGGGCCCGTCGTCACGCTGGAGCTGAAGTCGGAATGCAAGCAGGCCGCCCGACCGCGTGCCCCTCGAAATCAAGGAAAAGGAGGACTGGGACGGCCGAAAGGATAAGCAGGAAACGATGATCTTCCTCCGCTATCATCAGTGGGATGTCGTCGGCAAATTGGTCGAAACCGCGCGCGTCGAAGGCCCCGGCCACAAATATCTCATCCAGCACAGCACCGGCTCAGGCAAATCCAACTCCATCGCGTGGGTCGCCCACCAGCTCTCCACACTCTACACCGCGAAGGGCACGAAGCAGTTTCACTCCGTCATCGTTGTCACCGACCGCACCGTCCTCGACGACCCGTTGCAGGAGACGATCTACCAGTTCGAGCACACCGATGGTGTCGTCGGCCGCATCAACCGCGAGGAAGGCGACGGCTCCAAGTCCGAGAAACTCGCAGCGGCGCTGGAGACTTCGCAGCCGATCATCATCGTCACGATCCAGACGTTTCCCTTCCTGCTCCGCGCAATCGAAAACAGCGTGAGCTTGAAGGAGCGTTGCTACGCCATCATCGCCGACGAGGCCCACTCATCCCAAAGCGGCTCGACCGCGCGGAAATTGAAGGAAGTGCTCGTGATCGAAGGTGGCGAGGACGACGAAAAAGAACTTTCCTCCGAGGACATGATCGAGGCCGCAGTGGCGTCGCGCCAAGCCAACTCCGTACCATCGGCTCGCGCCGAGAAACGGATGCGACGGCTCCTCGTTGCCGCGTGCCGAAGTTGCGAACCCAACCGGGTCAAGGCCGGGAGTGAGGTCACTGCTCCTATCCCGACCGCTAACCCCGCTGCGGTCGCCCACCGTAATCAGAGGTTTTCGCGGCCAGCGGAGAACGCGGTGAATAAGCGCAGGTTTTTCCCGTTCCATGAAGGTCTCCCCGCTGCATGGACCTCATCGGCCCCGAGTGGTGCGAAACCCCCGCAAATCCGCGGGCGAACGCCGCCCTCGCGGCCGCGGTCAGGGCGTGTTCGCGAGGCTAAGGATGATCGCGATCGCCAGCGCAAAGTCCTTCACCGCGGTCGGTTTCTCCACATCCGTCCATTCATCGAGCGAGTGCGAACGCCCGCCGCGATCCGCCGATTGCGACGCCATCGAAAAGGCCGGAATCCCCAGGCTGATCGGGATGTTCGAATCCGTACTCGCGGTGCGCCAGACGGGAACTTTGTCGAAGGCCTTCATCGTGCCAGCCACCTGCCGCAGTTCCCTCGTATCCACCGAAGTAATACCCGAGGGACGCTCCCCGATGAGGGTGACATCGGCGGTGATCTTTCCAAACGTGATTTGACGCGTGGCGTTTTCCCCGGCGACGGCCGCGTCGACAATCCGCAGAAACTGCGCGTCGACCTTCTTCAACTCCTCCGGGTCAACGGAGCGCAAATCGACCTCCATCGCGACTTCGAACGGGATCGAGTTCACCGAGGTACCGCCGCTCACGACCCCGATATTATAAGAAACCTTGGGCTGCTTCGGCACCACCAGCTTGCCCAGATTTGCGATCGCGTTGCCCATGGCGAAGGCCGGGCTCACCTGCCCGAAGGCTCCCCAACTGTGGCCGCCCGGACCCTTGAAGGTCACGCGATAGCGCCGGCTCCCGAGGCCGCCATTCGTGATGAGGTCGTTGGAGGAACCATCGACTGAGATGAATCGTTTGATCCGGTCTTTCCAGGGACTTTGATTAAAGAGGTAACGAACGCCGCGCAGATCCCCGGGGCCTTCCTCGCCCACGTTCCCGATAAAGAGTATATCCGACGCCGTCTCAACCTGCGCTTCCTTCATCGCCCGAATCGCCGCGAGAATAAAGGCGAGCCCGCGGGTGTCGTCGCCCACGCCGGGCGCAATCAGACGCGTACCGCTGCGTTTTACCGTCACGTCAGTGTCTTCCGGAAACACCGTATCGAGGTGCGCCGCAACGGCGAGGAGAGGTCCGCGCGCCTTCCCGCGCCACACGCCCATCGCGTTGCCTTCGGCGTCGATTTCGACGTTCTCGAGTCCCACCTCGCGAAGGAGCTTCGCGAACGCCTCTGCCCGCAACTGCTCCTTGAACGGCGGCGCGGGGATCTGGGTTAAGAAAATCAGCTCATTCACGAAACGCTCAAAATCGCGGTCAAACACGTGCACGGCTCGCTTGTACGCCGCAGACCCAACGATCTGCTGCGCCCGCGCATCCTCCGGGGTAACGGCGCCGACGCCGGGCACCGCCATCAGAAATACTGAACAAACGAGAGCGGAAACAAAGCGCTTCATGGGCAGGATCAGGGAAAAGAGGAATCGCATGCGGCCATCATAACCGGGCACCACTCAGGCGCCGATCGGATGCCAGGTCGTCTTGAATTCGAGAAACTCGCGAATCGCCGCAAGATTCTGCGCGGTGTCATCGAACCAGGCATCTCCGCTCAACGTAGTGACGTGCACGCGTTTGATACTTTCCGCCGCGCCCAGTCGCAGGGCTTTGCGATCCTCCGGGCCCACAGCCGCGCTGATGGCCCGCAAATGCATGTGGGTCGCAAAGGTCGGCACGAGCTCCTTGCGAAAGCCCGTGAGGAGGTTGACCACGCCGCCGGGCAGATCGCTCGTGGCGAGCATCTCGCCGAACAAGATTGCTGGATACGGCGTCGTTTCCGAGACGAGGGCGACGACGGTGTTGCCGCTGACGATCACGGGAACGATCAGCGAAATTAATCCCAGCAATGACGGCGCGTCCGGCGCAATCACGCCGACAATACCCATCGGCTCGGTCACGGTGAAATTGAAATGCGGCGACGCCACCGGATTCACATTGCCAAGCACTTGTTCATATTTATCAGCCCAACCCGCGTAATATATGATCCGGTCGATCGTCACCTCGACCTCGTGCTTCGCAGCCGCCGCATCGCCGCCAAAACGCGCGAGTATATCAATCATCTCCTGGCTGCGCGCTTCGAGCATCTCGCCCAGTCGATATAAAATCTGACTGCGATTATAGGCGGTTCGCCGGGCCCAGCCCGGTCCGGCTTTCGCGGCCGCTTCGACGGCGTTGCGCAGATCCTTGCGGGTGCACTGGGGCATGTTGGCAAAGAAGGCCCCCGTCGCGTCCTGCAGCGGATACGTCCGCCCGCTCTCGGAACGAATAAAGGCGCCGCCAACATACGGCTTGGGAGTCTTGGTGATCGGAAGGCGGCTCATGAGGGGAAGGTCGCTAAAGAAAGATGTCAGCAGGGCTCAGCGCACGATGCGCTCCCACTCGAGTTTGTTTTTTTGGAAATTAAAAATAAGACCCACTTCATACCCGGAGAGCCGGAGATGATTATACATCTGACCACGTTCAAAAGGCGTGATTTGATCGATCACCTTGGACTCCACGACCACGGCGTCATCGACAATCAGGTCGAGGACGACTTCGGAAACCTGAAGACCTTTATACATGACATCGAACCGGCGCTGCTCCTCGCACCGCAGATTACGCAACCCGAGTTCCACCACCAAGGCGTTCGCGTAGGGCCGCTCGCCCAGACCGTGACCCAGCTCGCGCAGCACTTCAAACGCACTGCCCACAATGGCGTATGCGAGATCGCCGTGCTGCAGCCGGCCCCCTTCGGTTGTCGTCGGGTCCGTCATGGCCTACACCAGCCGCACATAATCGAGCAATCCCTGACGGCCGCCTTCGCGACCGAAGCCGGATTCCTTGTATCCGCCAAAGGGCGACGTCGGGTCGAATTTGTTGAAGGTGTTGGCCCACACGACGCCCGCTTTCAACTCCACGCTCAGCTTCAGAATGCGCGAGCCTTTGTCGGTCCACACGCCGGCACTAAGACCATAGGCTGTGTTGTTGGCCTTCTCAATCGCTTCCTCGACGGTGCGGAAGGTGAGGATGCTGAGCACTGGACCGAAAATCTCCTCGCGCGCGATGCGATGGCTCATGGTGACGCCGCTGAAAAGCGTGGGCCGGAAATAATAGCCCTTCGTCGGGAGCCGGCATTCGGGTTGGAAGATTTCCGCGCCTTCCTTCGTGCCGCTGGCCACCAGTTCCTGAATTTTCTGCAGCTGGGCCTTCGAGTTGATGGCGCCGATGTCCGTGTTCTTGTCCATCGGATCGCCCACGCGCAGCACGCGTATCCGGTTCTTCAGCTTCGCCAGCACCGCCGCCGCGACCGGTTCATGCACGAGCAAACGCGACCCCGCGCAGCACACATGGCCCTGGTTGAAGAAGATGCCGTTGACGATGCCCTCGACGGCTTGATCGAGCGGCGCGTCGTCGAAGACGATATTGGCGGCCTTTCCTCCCAGTTCGAGCGTGAGTTTCTTTTCCGTGCCTGCGAGCGAACGCAGGATCGCCTTGCCGACTTCGGTTGATCCCGTGAATGCGATCTTGGCGGGCGTGGGATGATTGACCACGGCGGCGCCGACTTCACCCGCCCCGGTGACGAAGTTAACCACCCCAGGCGGGAGACCGGCGTCCTGAAGAATCCCGGCGAATTTCAAGCACGTGATCGACGTCGTCTCGGCCGGCTTGAGGACCACGGTGTTGCCCATGGCGAGCGCGGGAGCGAGTTTCCACGCGAGCATGAGCAACGGGAAATTCCACGGGATCACCTGTCCGATCACGCCCAGCGGAGTGACCCGGCGCCCCGGTGCCACATACTCGAGTTTATCGGCCCAACCCGCGTGGTAGAAAAAATGCGCCGCGGCCATCGGTACATCGAAATCGCGTGCCTCTTTGATCGGCTTGCCCCCATCGAGGGTCTCCGCCACGGCGAACTCCCGGGCGCGATCCTGGAGCAACCGCGCGATGCGATAGAGGTACTTCGCGCGTTCCCGGCCGGGCATCTTTCCCCACCCCGTGTCGAACGCCCGTTGGGCGGCCGCATACGCCGCATCGACATCCTCTGGACCCGCGAGCGGGATGTCGGCGAGTTTCTCTCCATTGCCGGGATTGATCGACGCGAAATATTTTCCCGTCTTCGGCGCGACGAACGTCCCATCAATAAACAGCGCGTAACGCGGCTTCAGCTTGGGATCAGCGGTCTCGGGCGCAGGATCGAATTCCCACAGATCACCAAAGATGAGCTCGGGAGCCGGCCGGCCGGTGCGAGCAGGAACGCGTGGTGATTTTTTTGGTGCGACGGAAGGCATGGTGATCGATACCGGGAATAACGCGAAAGCGGGAAAACTCGAGGTAGCGGTGGCAGGGGCTCGGGGGAAGGTGGCGGACGTAGGAGACGCGTAAAGCCCAACGACCAAGCGCCGATCAATAACTTTCGGCGGCGTCGCTGAAATAGTAAGGGGCTTGGTAGGCGCCGCTCTTTTCCTTGGCGAGCTGGCGAACGAGGTCGTTGAGGAGCGCACTGGCGCCGAAGCGATAGCGGGTATTGGTCAGCCACGCGTCCCCGAGCGTTTCCTTGACCGCGACAAGAAACTGCAGCGCCTGCTTCGCCGTCCGGATCCCACCGGCCGGCTTCATCCCGATGGCGACACCTGTATCCAAATAAAAATCACGGATCGCCTCGAGCATCACCTGGTTATTGCCCAAGGTGGCGTTGAGCGAGGTCTTGCCCGTGCTTGTCTTGATGAAGTCGCCTTCGCGAATTGTTCCCATGGCGAGAAACGAGGCCGCCCGAATGTTGTCGTAGGTTTCAAGTTCGCTGACCTCGAGAATCACCTTGAGCGCCGCTGCTGCGCCACACGCTTCGACGACGGCGGCGATCTCATCCTCCACCTCGCGAAACTCACCGGCCAAAAACGCGCCCCGATTAATCACCATGTCAATTTCGTCGGCTCCATCCGCCACGGCCGCGCGTACCTCGGCAAGCCGCGTTTTCAAAGGCGCCTGTCCGCTGGGAAACGCCGTTGCGACCGACGCCACCTTCACGCCGGTGCCCGCGACGTGCTTTTTCGCGTGTCGCACCATCGATGGATACACGCAGATCGCTGCAACGGGCGGGATCGAGTTATCCTCGTGCGGCCGCAGCGCCTTCTGGCAGAGCGAGGCCACTTTGCCCGGAGTGTCTTTGCCCTCGAGAGTCGTCAGGTCGACCATCGAGATGGCCTTTCGCAAGCCCCACACTTTCGAATCCTTCTTGATGGAACGCGTCGCATACTTGGCCACGCGCTCTTCGACACCGACGTAATCGACGGTGTCGAAGAGCGCGTGGCCAAGTA
>CAYVDZ010000135.1:0-9851 GCA_964450575.1 uncultured Opitutus sp. | reverse complement strand
GTAAAGGCCCGGCGCCAAAAGCGCGTCACGCAGTATCGCCTGGTCACGCCACGCCGCGCGCCAATTCGAATGAATAAGTTGCCAGGAAGGAAATGCACGAAGCGAGCGAACCGAAGACACCGCCGAACGGCACCCGTGGCGGCGCAAACATTACTTCTCAGTTCCAGCGTCCCAGTTCCCGATATCATCTTCCGTCCCACTTTGCTTGTCCGGCCCTTTGGACCACAGGTCGTAACTGGTCTTGTTCCGATTGCCGGGATACGCGTACTGATACGGCTCACCCCACGGGTCAGCCGGGACCTTGCCACCTTCGATATAAGGACCGAACCAGCGATCCGCCTTCGTGGCTGGACGCGTCACCAGCGCTTGCACGCCATCCGCGGTCCCTGGGTAGTCACCCATGTGAATCCGGTAGGTCGTCAGGGAGGTCTTCATGCTCTCCCGCACGAAGAGCTGCGCTGTCGAGACCTGCGCCCCGCCGAAAATCTTATCAACATTGGTGATCGCGAGACCGGCGAGCAGCCCGATGATCGCAAGGACCACCAGGATTTCCAGCAGGGTGAAGCCACGACGGGCGGCGCGAATCCGCGAGGAGCGGCGCGACAGAGGTTGGACAAAGAGAGGCATGACGGAGGGAACGATGTTAACCAAGACCAGGATGTCGAGACGCGCGCATCGGGTCGAAAGTTGCATCGACCTGCAGCACTGGCTCCACCGGAACACGTTCCATGTGTCGGACCGTCGAATCATTGCTCCACGGAGGTCCGACCGAACGCAATCCAACCATGCTCGCGGTGTCAGTCGGACGGCTTTCATCTGTCCTTGCGGGAAGCGCAGCGACGAAGCAATCCCTCTAGCTGGTCTGCCGCTTCCTCTGCCCGCGCCTACGGCAACAGCGTCCACTCTGCGTCATCACCCGTGGCAAACGTTCGATCCGGCCCGGCGCTGCGGATCTCCATGACTTGTCCACTCACTTGGTGAAATCGAAACGGTGTGCCCCAGCGGTCGCAAAGCTCCCCGTCGGAATTGATCGCGGGATGATTGCGCGGGATCAGGACAAAGCCCAAAGAGTTATCGCCGGCGAGCGCCGCGGTGATGTCGGCGTTTTCACCAACCGGGTTCCCGTCCCGCGGAAAATTGCTCCGCCAGGAATCAAAAACCAGCGCCAAGGTCGCCAGATCCCGCGCGATCGTCGAGTCAGGTCGATTCAACGGTGCCACAATGGGGAAATCGTGTTCGAGGGTCCGCAGATCTACCGGGGCGGCATTCGCGCCCGGACGAACCGGAAGAGCGTCGGCCTCCACCGGCGCAATCACCGTTTCAGAAACGCTGGTCTTCGTCTCGCCGGTACCGGCGTTCGCGGTGTCCGGCCGATCGTCTCGCGGCCACATCAGCCAGCCGCCAACGAGCAAAATCAGCAACACGCCGCTAGGAACCAGGCGGCGCATCAATCGGAAGCGATTATTGCCCAACCGATCGTCGGGTTCTCAACCCGCAGAGGTCCACTGCAGACGCGTACACTCGAAGGCAGCATGTCCAAAGCGAGAGTGGCCCTGTCGGATCAAAGAAAGCCCATGCTCGGGGAACCGAACCGACCAATATTCGGCAATACCAAGGGCAGATTGGTCGGACTCACCCCGAACCAAGAGGCGAGCGTCGCTGAATATTCGTCGACACTCGTCGTCGGGATCCAGGAACCACGCGAACCCGTGTCATCGGGGCCACGAATAGTCAGGTCGGCCATCGTGCCGTAGATATCACCGCCTTTGACCGCTCCCCCCACCACGAGATGATTCGAGCCCCAGCCGTGATCGGAACCGTCACCGTTGGTATTGTAGGTCCGCCCAAAGTCCGAAGCGGTGAACGTCGTGACTTGGTCCGCGCACCCGAGTTCAACCGTAGCCCGATAGAACGCGGACACATTCCGACTCACGTCCGCAAACAAGTTGGCGTGAGCATTGAGTTGTGCGTCATGCAAATCCCAGCCGCCAATCCGGGCAAAGAACACCTGACGCTTCAACCCGAGCTGGGGCGCGGCCACCACTAGTCGTGCAATCGTGCGCAGCTGCTGCCCGAGACTGGAGTTGGAGAACGTCGTCGTGAACGGCGCGGTTCCGGAGAGAATGCCAGAAAGCATGGCGCTGTCCGAAATGGCGTTGCTCGTCAGGCCGGAAAAGGCGGTTTCGAAGAGGTTACCACTCTTCGCCGCCAGCAGATCGTTCTGCGCGCGGGTGCGAAAACCCGCCGCCGCCGTGGCGCTCGTCGACGATCCGCTCAGCGAGATGGCCCCACCGGCATTCACCGCGAACTGCACCACGTTCTTGCCCACCTGAAATGAATTTTGCCCATTCAGGCTGATCGACATCGAGATGCTATTGTTCGCGTTGAAGGCATTCGTGAGATCAGCCACCCGACCACCCCAACCGGTTGAAAACGGTTTGTCGGGCACACTGCTCTGCCACTCCACCTGTTGATCGTTATGCGAGAAAAGCTGCGGCGGCAACGGGACCGAGCGCGCACTATATTGTTGCTTCGTGGTCGGCACCACGAGGGTGCCCACATTCCCGATAATTCCCATCTTACCTTCGTCGAAGAGCGCTTTGAGTCCGGTCGTGTTCGTTCCCGCGACATCCGCGTTGAGGCTGGAGTGAAGCCCCCAGCTCCGGCCATCACTGCGTTTGGGTGTGATGCCAAGCAGTTGATCCTGGCGGAGCGCGATGGCGCCGCGCCCCGCCGCCGAAGCATAGGCCGTGTGGCCCGCCGCATCGAACGGCACGATCATGTTATTGGCGTCGTTTCCACCCGCCAGAAACAAGCACACCAAAGCCTTGTAATCAGACGGCAGCGCGCCCGCCCGGGCGGGCGGCAGGGAACCGTTTTCGGAACTTGCGACCGCACCCAGCACCCGCAGTTGCGCGAGGGTGGAGAGCATGCCGGTGGCGCCGACGGCGGCGCAACAGGCACCGAGGAATTTGCGACGATTCGGGTCGAAGGCTGGATTCTTGGAGTTCATGGCGCAGCTTTATTTTTGGATGGCACCCTGGGGAGAGGTTTGGACGAGATAGATCGCGGAGCGCACCCGCTCGGTTTCCGTCGCCGTGGACGTTGCCGGCATCGCGGTGATCGCCGCGACAATTCGGTCCGTCGCCACTTTCGGCAGCGAACCGGACGCGAGGACAAGATTAAATGCATCAACCAACGACTGCGGCGTGCGCGCCAGGGGCAGCCAATCCGTCAGCGTCAAACCTATCGTCTGTTGCAGCATGTCAGTCGTCGATCGGTTATTATAGATATAGGTGTAGTAAAAGTTCGGCTGGGTCAGCGCCGTCGTATCCGACATGATTTGATACTCGGGCGCATACAACCCGGCCGCCGCCACCGCTCCCGGCAGCACAAAATTCGGCTCGAAGAAATTAAATACGGTCTGCGCCCGAAGCGCCGCCTGGGCCAGTTGGCCTTCCGGATTCGAAATCAGATAACGGCCCCGGTTCGAAGCCGCCCCAAACGCCCGGAAGAGCGCCGTGGCGCGCAATAACGGCTCCTTCAATTTACCAAACGTCGCCGTTGTCGCCACCGCACTCGAACGCGCTTCGTAGTCCATCAGGATCGCATTCACGACCGCGCCGAGATCGCCCCGGACACCCACGCCATTATCCGCAAACACGCGGGATACGCGATAGAGATAGCCGGGGCTGGGATTACTCGTGACCAAACGCTGAATGAGCTGGCGCGAAATAAAGGGCGCCGTGTTGGGATGTGCAAAGAGTGCGTCGAGGGTATCCTGCAGATCCTTCACTCCGCCCTGCGCCGCCGGCAGCACTTTGCCGCCGACAATGGTCTTGGGCGAGTCATCATGAAACGCCGGCCACAACATCATGGGCGTAACATAGTTGGCGGGACTACCGCGAAAGAGATTAGCATTCGCCGTGGCATTCGCCGTCATATTGGCATAGCCCCGACCGGTGAAAACCTTGGCCATCTGGACGATGGTCTCCTGCGTATAGGTTGGAATTGGCTGCCCGTTCGGATCAAAACGCAGCGTGCCGTCCGGATTCAATTCATGCAGTCCGATCGTAAACAGCTGCATGATCTCCCGCGCATAATTTTCGTCCGGCGTGGTATTATTCGCCGCTTTCGCACTGCGCAACGAACTCAGATAAATCCCCATCATCGGGCTGAGCGTCACTTCTTCGAGCACGTCACGGAAATTACCAAAGGCGCCGCGCACAAGAATATCATAGTAATTGGCCGCGCCTTCCTGCCATTGATTAATGGTGCCATTCGCGTCTGAGATCACGAGGATTTGACTCAGGGCGAACGCGACCCGCTGCCGCAACTGATCATCCGCCGTGACCGCCGTTTTCCACCAGGTGGCCTGACGATGCGCACCGCCGGGCCGGGTGTTCACACCGTTAACGGCGCCCAGTCCCCCGGCATTGACCTCCGCGAAATCAGCCATCACCGCCGGCCGATGCAACGTCGCGGGCAATCCCATCTGCTCCAGAATCCAGCCTTGATAGCCTTTCGCCCGCAAGGCGGCGATGCTGCTCAGGGTCGGGCCAAAGGTGGCCTGGGTGAGAAATCGTGCCGCATCCTGATCCGCCACCGCTGCCTGACTGAGCGCGGGCGGAGGCGGAGGCGGATTAAAGGCCGCGCTGCCACTGCTGCGTACAAAGCCTCCGCCCAACTCTCCCGTGGGATAAAGCGCGGTATCAATACTGACCGTCACCCTCCCCGCTTTGAGCGCAGCAATCAGGTCCGCCTTGCTATAGGTACCCACGGGCGCAAAATTCCAATAGGCACTACTGACCTGCCCCGGCGGCAGATTGAAGACATAGTCACCATTGATCGAGAGATGCCCGACCACCTCCGGCGAGCTGAGGTTGGAAAACGAGACATTCACAAACGCGAACGTCTCGTCCAAGGAAAGCTGCACCGTCGCGGTGCCATAGGCCGTGGAGGTGACCGCCTCCGGCATCGCGCGAAGCGTCGACACGTAGAGCGACCCCGAGTTGGCGAAGATCGTGACACTTGCCTGATCGTTCACGCCCACGCCATACGCTGACTGCGGCGTAACCGTGAGCGTCGCGATGCGATTGTTATTATTCTCCGGGTTCGCGCGGGGCGCGAGTGAAAGCGTCGCCGTCGAGGCGCCAGCCGGAATGGCAATTGTTCCTGTCACCGGCGTATAATCAGTGCCCGCGAGGGCCGTTCCCGCCACGCCATAGGCGACGGTAATCGGAGACGTGACCGGGCCGACCCGGGTGAACGTAAATACGGCTGGTTTTAAGCTGGTGGTGTCGGTTGTTGCGACGGTCGCAGTGACACTGACCGTTGACAAAGTTTCAGGGGAAAGGTCGTACACTTCTACGAGGGCCGTGCCCGTGGCACCGGCCACGCCGTTAACCTGAATCACGTAATTTCCCGGCACGAGATCGACCAACAAGGCGGAGTCCCGACTGCCATTCGCGAACGGAAACGCACCCGCTTGCGCAAACGCGGCTGTCAGCGCCGGCGCACCGGCCGTTTCCCAATTGTCGTTCGTGCCACCGGCAATCTGCACGCCGTCACGCAGAATTGCGACCGCCGGGTCGCTCAATGCCCCGCCCACTCCGAGACCCGTCAGCGCCGGGCCCGCGGCCCGCACGAGCACGCGCCGCGCCCCACCGCCGGAGGCCACCACGAGACCCGAGAAAAAAGTACTGGACCCATTCCCCACCAGAGCCCGCGTGGAGAGATTCAACAATCGGGCCGAGCCGCTAATATCATAAATCTCCAGGATTGCGATGCCGGTGCCATTATTGACGCCACTCACCTGGGCCGTATAGGAACCCGGCGACAAGGTCGCGACAAGGCTCGCGTCACGGCTATTGGCGAGCAGCGAAAAGGCTCCGGCGGCCGCCATCGTCGCCGCATCACTCGCGACCCAATTGTCATTTGCGAGCACCAACACCCCATTATTATTAAAGAGGCGAACCTGCGGATCAGCCAGCGTTCCGGGCAGGTTAAACGGCGCTGAAGCGAGACGCGGCCCGACCGCCCGAATCAGTACCCGCTTCGGTGCGCCCTCCTGCACGACGAAACCCGTGATCATGATATTCGACCCCGTGCCAACCTGTGCGCGGGTCGAAAGATTTCCCAGACGCTGATCATATTGAGCGGCGCCAGAGAACGGCACTATAAATACGACCCAAGCCAGCGCGGACACTATATAACGGGATGGAGTTTTCATCGGGTAAGCGGGAAGCGGTCACGAAATAAGCCCCTAAGGGCACCGCATTAGTCTCACTCTTCCTTCCCGAAGTCGAGATCATAGGAGCAAATACGCGGTAAAATCAGGGCGGGTAGTACTACTCACAACCGCTCAGCAGAACCCTGCCCTTGAGGTGGCCCCCGGCCGGGCCGGGCGGCCAAGACCACCCCGACTTGCGGTGAGCACGCCCCTCTCCACTCCGAGCCAAATCACCCTCTGTAATCGGCACTCCTACCTACCCGGCCGCAGCTACGCTCTAATGCGCCACCGACACCGCTGCTCCGGACGGCTGCCCAATCCCGCCCAGCAAGGCGCCATACCAGCTCAGTTTGATATCAAAGGGCTTCCCCCCCTTGATGCGCGTAAACTCGATCGCTCGCAAGACATCGCCCTGTTCCTCATCCTGCCCGACGACACCGCTTTCATGACGCAAAGCGCAGTCCACCGCGTGATCCACGCAGCGCTGAATCAATTCCAGATCCGCGGCGTTGGCCGGCGCCGCGCGGGAGAAATAACCGCTCTTTTGCACCAGCACTTTTTCCGCTCCGATCATCCTGGCAAATTGCTCTCCAAACCACTTCCCGGGATTCACCGCGTCGAGTTTGATGTGCCCAAATGCATCGCGCGGCACGTCCTGCCCCCGCGCGGTCATCTCCGCCACGATCGCCTCAATGCCCGCGCCTTCGCTGATAAACAGGTTCACGTTTCCAACGCGGTCCATCACCGCTTTCAACCGGGCGGCCTCGGCCGTCACATCCAACGCCTGCTCCGGAATATAGACCCCATGCACTTCGCGCCGATCGCGGGTCAGCCCCAACCCCGGCACGAAGGTCGCTGCGTCCAGGCGTTTGCGATACGCCTCAACGGTCGCGGCTGTGAGCCAGCCACAGTTCCGCCCCATCACTTCGTGAATGATCAGTATGCGGGGATTCGCTCCCGACTCCGCCACGACCCGTTCGAAAAACGAAGCCCCTTCCTCCGCCGCGGTCCAGGCCCCCAGACTCTGCCGGATCGGAATGACATCATTGTCGATCGTCTTGGGCAGACCGATGACGGTGAGCTGATAGTTGTTCGTTGCCAGAAACGCCGCGAGATCGGCGGCCGTCGTGTTGGTGTCGTCGCCGCCCACGGTATGGAGAACATCAACACCATCACTGATCAGCCGCTCGGCCGCCACGTGGAGCGGGTTCTGGCCTTCGCGCACCAGACCGCGCTTCACACAGTCCTTCACGTTGGTGAGTTTCACGCGGCTGTTGCCGATCGGGCTGCCGCCGTAACGCTTGAGCACGCCGGCCGCGGCCCGTTCCTCGGGACCGACCGCAAGGTGATCACCGAGCAGGAGCCCCTTGTAGCCATCGCGGTAACAGATTAGCTCCACGTTGGGAGCAACCGCGGTGTAGCGCTCGATGAGACCGGCCACAGCCGCGCTGAGACAGGGGGCCAGACCACCGGCGGTGAGGATCGCGACTTTTTTCGGAGGCATAAACGGCAAGCAGAGTCGAGAACTCCAAGGACGCGCAAGCCCGCAGCGCAGCCTTCGGCACACTTCTATTTTCATTGCGAGAACGGGGATTAACGGAAGCGCTTGCGTGGAGAGCAAAATGAACACCCCGCTTTGTCATGGCGAGAGCTGGACTAACGCAGCGTTGGGCGGCTGGGCCGTTAGGCAAAGAACATCCTCAATTGTCATGGCGATGAGCGAAGCGACGTTGGCCATCCATCTGGATCACCACACCCGGCGGAGCCGCGTTCGTGATGACAACACGTGTGTTTCTTGAGAGAAGCCCGAGGAACGAGGGCGCGGCAATCCAGCTCGAGTCTCGAATGGCCAAACGGGTTGTGAACAGGTCAAGGTTTTCCAAACCTCAGACTTTCAACCGCTGATTACGCTGATTTCGCGGATAAGACCGAGAATACCTTCAGCTATCCGCTCCATCCCGTAATCCGCGGTTGAATTGTCACTGAACGTTGCCACTCCACCTCAGGGCTTGCGTAAGCGCATGCGTTCAAACGCCGTGGACGCTACAGGACTCGAACCTGTGACCCCGTGCGTGTGAAGCACGTGCTCTAACCAACTGAGCTAAGCGTCCGACGTGAACCCGGGAAAGTGAAGCGCGCTCCGTCCCGAATCAATCCCGTTTTCGTCTTTGCCTTCAAACCGGGGTTCAAGCCAGCCGTGAAACAGACATTCCTGTCGGTCGTTCCGCCCAGAAGCCTCCCAATCCTCGGGCACGATCAGGCGTCGCGGGCGATTTCTGAAAAAGGTGATACAGACATTCTTGTCTGTTTTGCTGGGTTGAATGATTCGGAGGTACAGACAGGAATGTCTGTTTCACTTTCGAACCTCGGGCACGATCAGGCGTCGCGGGCGATTTCCGAAAAAGGTGATACAGACATTCCTGTCTGTTCTGCTGGGTTGAATGCTTCGGAGGTACAGACAGGAATGTCTGCTTCACTTTCGATCCTCGGGCACGATCAGGCGTCGCGGGCGATTTCTGAAATGGTGGTACAGACATTCTTGTCTGTTTTGCTGGGTTGAGTGATTCGACGGTACAGACAGGAATGTCTGTTTCACTTTCGATCCTCGGGCACGATCAAACCCTCCCGCCCCTCAAGCCTTCACCGTCTTCACCGCCCGCTTGCGCTCTGGAAACAGCGCACGACAGATCTCGCAGACCGTCCCATCGCAACTCCATGCCGAGCAATGCTCGCGGCCGTAATAGATGATCCGCAGGTGCAGCGGATTCCAGTGCTCGCGCGGAAACAGTTTCTTCAGGTCCTTCTCGGTCTGATCCACACTGCGCCCGTTCGTGAGTTTCCAGCGCTGCGCCAGACGATGGATGTGCGTATCCACGGGAAACGAGGGCACCCCAAAGGCCTGCGTCATCACGACGCTCGCCGATTTGTGTCCGATCCCCGGCAGCTCCTCCAACGCCTCGAAACTCTGCGGCACTTGCCCGCCGTGCTTCGCCATCAGCAGCACCGATAACCCGTGAATGGCCGCCGCCTTGCGCGGAGCCAGCCCGCACGGCCGCACGATCGCATCGATCTGCTCCACCGTCAGCGCCGCCATCTTCGCCGGCGTATCCGCCAACGCGAAAAGCCGGGGCGTGATCTGGTTAACCCGCTTATCCGTGCATTGCGCCGATAGCAGCACCGCGATCATCAGGGTGTACGCATCGGTGTGATCCAGCGGGATCGCCGGCGCCGGATACAACTCCGCCAGCCGCCGGTCCACAAACGCGGCCCGCGCTGCACGAGTCGGATAGATTAAAGGAGCGCCACCCATCCGCCTTCTGTGCCCGGGAAACCCCCAAAGCGCAATCAGAGCCGCTTTTCACGTGAGTAGTCCGGCATGTGAAGTGCGCAAAGCGCCAAATCGCGGTTGCGCGAGGTGCCCGGCCGCCTAGCCTCCAACCCTATGTCTTTGCTCCGGGACCTGCTCGCCCCCACCGACACGTTTCCCCGCCGTCACTTCGGTGACGACGCCTCCGACACCGCCGCGATGCTCGCGCTGCTGGGATACCCGGCCGTGGACGCCCTGATCGAGGCGGCGGTCCCGCCCGCGATCCGTCTCGCTCGCCCCCTCCGCCTTCCC
>CAYVDZ010000134.1:0-9860 GCA_964450575.1 uncultured Opitutus sp. | reverse complement strand
GCCGAGGTGAGCAGTCGCAGTTCGGCCAGGACCGCGGCGTGCATTTCCTGGGCCTCGTCGGCGAGGAGGACCGGGCGCACGAGCGCGGTGCCGAGGTGCTGGAGCCACCGTTCGCGTAAGGCCTTGGCGCTGGCCCAACGATTGTGCGGGCGCAGCGGCACCCCGAACAGGTCGCCCAGTACACGATAAAAATCGGCCAGCGCCGCTTGGGGCCGGGTGAGGACGCCGAGCGTAAGCTCGCGCTGGCTGGCCAGGCGCGATTGCAGCAAGCGCAAGGTGGCGCTTTTGCCGGAGCCGGAAACCCCGGTGATCAGAGCTAAGTTGAAGACCTCAGGCTTTACCCTGTACCTCCAGCCGTTGCAAGAGACGGTGCGGCGCTGGATGAAGGCCGTGCCGGAGGCGGCCGACATGCTTGCTGACGTAGAAGGGCGAGCCCATGTTAAGCTGTGTAGCGAGCCACGGATTCGAAACGTCGGTGGTGGCTTTTAGGTACGCGGCGATGGCGACTTTCCAGGGGGCGGACTTGCTCCGCGCCTGCCGCATTTTGGTCGGCAGGAAATCAAACACCTGTTGCAGCCCTTTCCAACCAGCGTTGCTCGCTCACTGCCTTCGCCCCCTCGCGTTCCCAAACGCGTGTGTCTGCCGCCAGATTGTGGTCCCGCACCAACGCCTCCTTAAATTCGTCGCTGCCGAGAGCCCAGCCCTTCGACAGCGAAACGTAAACGGGATTTTTCCCGCCGGCCCCTCCGCGGCCTGCCACCTGAGATAATCCGCATAGCAGGCCATGCCACCGTGAGCGGGAACTGCGCCATCCCTTTTCGCGCCATATCGCTGGATCGCGGAGACCCTCACGATGACCCACCCCGACTCGGTGCGAGTCCATGTCTCACGCCAAATTCAGCGTTCAGCGGACTTGACCCCGTCCAGCCCCCTCTCCACGCGTCAGCGCAAGGGGCGACCCGAATCGGCGCCACCTGTGAGTGCGAAGAAGACGCACGTGTGGAGGATAAGCCACCAGGTTGAAATGGCTGCGCTGCCAAAGGAGGAATCGTCGTCAACGAAGCCGTGCGCGACTTGGTTTCTAAAATCGAAGCCGAGTTTCTCGATGAGGTGGCCGCGGAAAGAAAAAGTCAGGTCCTCCCCGAGAGCGGTGGACGCGGCTGGCATGCCGAGGAGAGCGCCCAGAATCTTTACCGGTTGAGTCTTGTCCGATTGCAGGTTCGAGACGTCCACGCCTCGACTCTCGAGGACGTGCCGGAGCGAGTTTTCGACTTGGGGCACGAGCAGGTGGCTGGAGACCATGAAGTCGCCGTGGAGTCCGGCATGAAGGCCACGGATAAAGATCGTCTCGTGGCCAGGAGGAACGAAGGGGTTATTGTGGATGATTTCGGCGACCTGATCGAGCGTGGGCTGGTGCTCGTTCAGGATCTGGACACGGGCCGGTTCGATGAAGGTACTCACACGCGGCCCCCACTGGAAACGGGTGACGTGCGTGAACATCTTGGCTTCCAAGATTGCGGATTCAGAACCGAGTTTTCCAAACACGCCCTTCTCGTGTGCAATCGTGCGACCCTTCTCGTCCATGACTGCGGCATCTATCATGTGTGAGAGCGGATGATTTTGAATGGCGGCTTCGACTTCTCGCTTCAGATCTGTGACGGAGACCGGACGGATGCCCATGGCGAGCCGTAACACGGCGGAGGCGAAGGACCGCCCTTGGACATTAGCACGGGCGGCTTTCACTTCCTGGCTGATGTCGACTTGAAACGAAGTTGTCTGGAGTTCTTGGCGGGATTCCGCCTGCAGCTCTAACAGGCGACGCCGAAGCTCTTCGACACGTTCTCTAGCCGCGCCGGCGCGGCGCAACATCTCGATGGCGTCGACGAGAAGGCCGGCGGCGGCGAGAGCGCTCTTACGACCGGTCTCGACACGGCGCAATGCGAGTTTCACCGCGATCTCGGCGGCGGCTAGCGCTGCGGCTTTGGCGCCCGCCGGATCACCGGTGTGGCGTCTCCATTCCGACTCGATCTCACGGTAGGCCTTTGCGCAGTCGAGAGCATCAACGGATTCGCATTCGCTCGCGATTTGAGCAGACAGCGTCGCGAGCCGAGCAGGATCGCTAGTGCGCGCACGGAGAACGCCCCTCATCAACCGAAGCGCGCGGAAGCTCTGCGGATCGATGGTACGGTCGTTCACCGCGTCCTCGATGGCAGCGACCACGGAACGGTAGAGCGGTTTGTCGTAGCCTAGGCGGCTGGCGAGGTGGAGAGCGCGCGCGAATTTCTGGATCGCGAGGATCCAGTCCTTATCGTTATCCAACGCTTTCGCAGTGGCTAGGTATGCCGCGGCGGCTGCAATACAGGCGGCAGCATCGTGTTTTGTCTCCCAGATGATATCCAGTAGGCGAGCGGTCAGCGCAGGATTTTTGGACTTGGCGGCGAGAACTTCCACCGCCACGACGTCTTGCGGCGTGAGGTCGGCAGGTAGCAAGGTGCGGCCCGTTGGACTTTGCCATAGGGGCAAAAAAGGATGTTGGGGCGTGTCGAAACTTTCACCGATGGTGCACAGGCCGGCGAGGAACTGAAATCCTGCCGCGGTCTTGGCGTCGCCGGCTGCCCTGCATAGGATGGCCCGGGCATGGTAACCTTCGGCATATAATCCGCAGTCAAGCCGTTCTGCAGACTCGATCGATTCGTTGGGATCGACATAATCGAGGTCCTGCAACTCACCGGGGAAAACACGCGTGGCTGGCATCACCCAATTACTCCTTGAACGACTTTTTGTGGCGGGGCGCCGAAGTTAGACATCCGTTCACGCCCCGTCCCCCACATACACCGGTACCGTTCGCTCTGACAAAAGCGTTTTAAACACCTCCACCTTGACGAGGCGTTGTCTGAGCACCGCCTGCTGTAAATTCGACGGCAGGCACTCGTGGAATTTCAGCGCTTCAATCGCTTCGTCGTCGAACACCGCTCGTTCCTGGATTTCAACAGCGCTCAAGGAGGCCACTGCTTCGAGGAGCGTCGTGGCGTCGGTGCCTTCGGCAAATGTCAGCGAGAGATCGTTCGGCTGCGAAGATATCCCATGGGTCCGCGCGAGGTGGGCACTGATGACGTCATTGGTCACTCCACCGGCAAACGTGTACCAGTCGATTCGACGCGCTCCTGGAAAGACCGCCAACGTGTGCCCTTCCGCGCGGATGTAGCTGAATTCCGTACGGATCCTTTCGAGAACTGTGGTGGCGCGCGTACTCCATGTATTCGACGCTATATTCGTCGTCAAAGTCCGCCTCACGGCCTGCGCTACATAATGACTGAGCCCCTGCCCGCTTCCGATCCACGCGCCCCGACCACGGTCCGGCGACTCTTCAACATAAACCCGTCGCATGCGCCAGTCGACTTGACGCACCACCCACGACTTTCCCCCCAGCGCAATGGTGGTGGGCTGTCCGTGCTGCGCCCGCGCCAGAAAGCCCGCCTCCACTTGGCCCAGCTCCCGTGTCCCCTGAAAGGCCGTGAGCATGGCCGGGCTGGAGAAGACAGAAAGAATTTCTAAGAAGTGGCGCCGGCCAAACCTCGCCTCCCCTTCCGCGCCGAATCCCAAGGTACCCGAGTCCTCGAAAAGAATGCCGCGTAGCTTCAGGAAGCCCATGATTTCCTCCACCTGCGCCGGTTCAAGCGAACCGTACGCCGGCAAACGTCCGATGCACGGCCTCCACTCCGCGATCCCCAGTCCCTTTAACTGAAGCGTCAGCGCCATCAGCTGCTGCGAAAAGATATGCAACGGCAGCGCGGGCGGCGTGATGGGCTCAACAAATCCGGTCGACCAGAGATCGAGCAACGCGGCGGCCTTCAGCAGCGCTTTCTCACTCGTTGCGAGAAGAAGACAGTTGCGCGCACTCCCCTGCCTGCGTCCCGTCCGGCCAAGCCGTTGGAGAAATGAAGCCACTGATCCGGGAGCGTCGATTTGGATCACTCGATCCAGATCCCCGACATCAATCCCCAGTTCGAGCGTACTCGTCGAGACGATCACGCAATTGCGCGACTCGGCGAACGCCTTTTCCGCCGAACGCCTTTCCTCAATACTCAGTGAGCTGTGCGATAAATACGTCTCGACCGCGTGGGTCCGCAGCAGCCTCGCCAACTCCTCCACCCGGCTTCGGCTGTCGCAAAACACGAGGCGTTTTTCGCCCCGGTGCAGTCGCGATATCACCAGCGCCGCATTCTCCAGGCTTCCCACGAAATCGAGCGTGACCTCCGGGATCTTCGCCCCGGCGGCCTCTGGCGCAACGACGACGCGCTCGCCTTCGCAATGGCCTGCCGCCCAGGTGAGCAGCGCTTCGGGATTGCCCACGGTGGCCGACAAACCGATCCGCTGCAGTTCTCGTTCTGCCAGGTGTGTGACGCGCTCCAGCACCGACAAAAGATGCCAGCCCCGATCGTCCCCTGCGAACGCATGAATCTCATCGATCACCACCACCCGAACCGTTTTCAGCATTTCGCGGCCGAGGGGGTTTACCGAGACCAGCATGCCTTCGAGCGATTCCGGCGTGGTCAGCACGATGTCCGGCGGCGTGTCGCGCATGTTGTCTTTGCGACTGGTGGAAATATCCCCGTGCCACACGCCGCAGGTGCGCCCCAACAAGCCTGCGTACAGGGTGAGCCGCTGGTGAAGATTATTCAGCAGGGCTTTCAGCGGACAAACATAGATCACACTCAACCCCACCCACCTTTCCGCAATCATACGGGAGAAAATGGGAAACATCGCCGCCTCCGTTTTCCCTCCGGCGGTTGGCGCCAGCAGCAAGCAGTGCTTCCGGTCGAGAATCGGTTCGATGCTCCTCTCCTGCAAGGGACGCAGCGACCGCCAGCCGATCGAGTTTACAATGTGATGCTGAACCAGTGGGTCCAGTCGGTCAAAGGCACTCACACGTCGAGGGCAATGTCTTCAACGGAGGATGCCGCCATCAGGTTCCTCTCCTGCGGCGTGATTTCTTCACTCCGCAACGTGAGCCGATAGTCCTTCCCCGGATCGAATTCTGGATACTGTTCGATTCGATCAAGGAGATCAGCGACCCATTTTTTGAGGAAGAGCCGCGGAGCAATTCCGACTTTGCCGCCCAATTCTCCTGTGACTGCATCCACCAGGGAGTTCACCAGCGCATCGTTGGCCCGCGCCGCAATCCCAACCGGATCTTTTGACCCGGTCACAAAAATATCACGCACTCGCGTCCCCACCTCAATGAGCGACGAGCGGTCAAAAGCGCGCAATCGAATCTGCGGCGCTCGCGGGTTATCAAATCGCGACTCCGTGTCGAAATCCGTATGAAGCCGCTGCGCCAACGGTGGCGACTTCTGCATTCCTTGCGGTCCATCGAAAAACGCAGGCGTTCCCGTAATGACCAAATATAGTCCCGGAAATTGTCCTCCATCAATCTCGTCGATCAACTGGCGCAATGCATTGAGTGCTTTCTCGCGCACGTCCGCCCGCATGCGTTGCAGTGTTTCGACCTCATCCAGCACCAACAGTAAGCCCGAATGACCCGAATCACGGAGTACAATCAAGAGCCCCTTCAAAAAGCTGAGCGCGGCAAAGTGATCGACGTCTCCTTTCAGGTCGGCCGCTCGTTTGACCGACGCCGCCACGTTGGGCTGGCCGGCGACCCACGCGATCAATCCTTCAGCAGTAGCGATGTCTCCTTTGGCCTGAGCGCTCCGGTAACCCCGCAGCGCCGCGGCAAACGCCGGCGCACTGCGCGAGATTGTAGTCAGCCGCTGTTCCATCAGCGCATTCGTTGCGGTGACGAGTCCCGCCGCATCCTCGGCCGCCACTCGGCCACTGCTGAGCACATCCTCCTCCAGCGCGTAGAACCAGGTGTCGATGATGCTTCGGAATGCTCCGGATGAAACGGCCGCCGTCGTGATCCGTTCGGTCAGCCGGCGGTAAACCGTCTCGAGCCGATGCAGCGGCGTTTCCGACTCGGAAATCTGCACTTCGGCCGTCGCAAACCTCCGCGCGCGCGCTTGCTCCTGCAGCCAACGCGAGAAAAAGGTTTTGCCGCAGCCGTAGTCGCCCCGAATCGCCTTGAAGGCGCCCCCACCGGACGCAACGCGACCCAGATCCTCGCTCACCACCGCTTGGAATCGCTCAAGCCCGACGGCCAGCGCCGCCAGTCCTTCCTGCGGCACCGTGCCACGCCTGAGAGCTTCAAGAACCTGTTCTCTGCGGAGCGGGCTGATAGCGGTGGACATACGCGTCACTTCTCAATCGCAAATTGTTTCCTAAGGAGGCCGAGGTTCAGTGACACAGTTCCACTGGTGTTGTCGACCGTCACGATGTCGAATCCGTCGACGTTGAAAACGCGGGAGAGATTGGCCACGACGCCGTTCACCCGAAGCAGCGGTTGACCCAATCGCTCGGCCAGACTTTCGCGTGACATCGTTCCACCGCGCGCGCTGAGGGCATCTAGGAAAGACGAAACCAACTTCCGATCGGGCGCACCGCGCGCGCCGTAACTGGACTGGACGGCGTAAATCTCCCCGTTGAGCAGCTGTTCGATCCAATCCGTCGCCTGAGCTTTCGCCGCCGCATGGGCGAAAAGGTCCAATCCCGCGGTCACCTTCGCTTCGGCTACAATCCGAACCGCAGGTGGCACTTCAGTCGTGAGCCTCCACCACTCTGGCCGGTAGGGAGATGGGGAGACATCGGTCCACCCAGCAGGCGGCGAACTGTGGAGATACCGGAGCACGGTGAGTGGCACCACCATCTCCTGCACATTCACACCACCGTGGTAGCCTCGCTTCTTCCCAGCATAGCGCACATCCCTCGACCAGGCGACCGTCAGGTCAGGTCGGCCGATCGCGCGTTGAACCCGCGGGCCCGCGACCACGATCTCACCTTCGCTCGCGACGCCGCCATCTTCGCGATAGCGATCACCGACTACTGCTATACCGGAACGCAGCACCGTCGTATGTTCCAACACATGGCCGTGATCACTGGTAACGATAACCGCGCGCCCCGCTTCAGCCGCCAGCTGCAGCACCTCTCGCAGGGGCCGTACAAAGTCCAGGTCCCAGCGTGGCGCAATTTGATCGGACCCACTCAGATGATCATCAACCGCGTTGAGGACCATGGCCACCAATCGACATTTCTTGTTTCCGACGGCAGCCTTCACCGGAGCCGCCAATCCGGCTTCACCCGCACTATGGAGATCGCCCTTCAGGAAGAGGGTCGGTCGAATTTGACCACCACTGAGCGAGAACAGCCGGTCATTGGTGGAGAACGCACTCTGCTCCGTGGGAGTCGACTCCGGAGACAATCTCCCCCGGAAGAGCGCTCGCCGCGAAATCTCAGTGATCGACGGCACCGTCGCGATCAAAGCCGCCGGGAGCGGAATACTGCCCGGCTTGGTTTCGAGCCACTTGCCGCGTTGAACCACATCGCCGAGGAGCTCGCGAAATACCGACATGCTCATCCCATCCATCACGAGCAGCAGCACTGGAACCTGCGCGGCGATCGGCCCCACCAACTTCTCCAACGCATCCTCAATCGGCAGGAACGACGTGCTCGCAGGGTTCCCGTGTTTGTACCAATCCGCCATTTTCGACGCGAAGTTCGCCTCGAAAGCGGCGCACACCTGATTCACCCGCGCCAGCAATTGGTCAAACGCTGGATTGAGCTCGGGCTCGTTACCCTCCTGCACAATGGTCCGCGCCCAATCGACAAAACCGCCCGTCCGAACGTAGTCCACGACGCTGTCCTCAAACTGCGGCCCCGCCGACAGCTTAGCGCCAGCGCCAATCCAGGTGGCCAACCGGGCAGCCATTTCACATCGCTCGATCCTCCGCTGGTGTTCACTCGCGAGCGCGTGAGTCCGAAGCAAATCAAGCCCCTGAACGAGGTCCTTCAGATCAAGCGTCGTGGCGGCGCCCTCGACACAACCAGTAAGAGCACCGGCGAAATTCCGGACCCGCAGTTCAAACCCCGCCGGCGACAAATCGCTCCGAATGGCAAAGTCAGCAATCTTGAGCTCGGCGAAAAGCGCATCAAGCCGGGTCAGGATCGCCGCGACTCCCGGCCGCAATTCAGCTTGCGACAACCTTGCCTGCACGAGCGACCTCGCCGCCGCTGCCCAGCTTCGCGCTGCCCCCTCATCGAGGGAATGCCCGTCGAACCAACTTTCCAAGCGGACGCGCGCCGCCGTCAGGTTCGTATTTGTTTTCTGCTGCGGTGCGAACAGCACATCAAGGAGCAGACCGATCGGCACCATATCGGAGGTGCGCTTGGAATCGACAATATGCGCCATCCAACCGACTGAACGATCCAAGCTCAGAGAGCCCCAATTGAAGAAGTCGCGCCGCAGATCGGCTGAAAGCGACTCAAGCCGCCGGGAATTTGTCGGATCGAGCGACGTATCGAAGAGACGCGTCAAATTAGACGCGACTTCGCTGTCGCCGACCATGCGCCCCAACAACGCACTCCAGGCATTCTGCAGGTCGAGTACGCCACTCGCCACCGTCGCGTAACCTTCCGCCGGGGCGTTTTCGACGAGTCCCCGAACCAATGCCGGTGTGGCAAACACCCTCGGATCGACTCCTGCCACCTGAAACAAGCTGGCAAGCAGTTCCCGAACCTCCGGAGGATGGACTCGGTTCTTCGCCAGGCGGGCCCGGACGTCCTCTTCCAGCTCATCCGTGCCAAAGGCGCACAATGCGATCAGCGGTTCATTCTCCGTGCGTACCAATCGCAGCATCTCCCGCAATTCGAGATTCGAGCGGCAGAAAGCAATCCGATGGTTATCCCCCCCGATTGAAAGATGCGAAGCGCCGCCCCAAGGGGCATCGGACCGCAGCGCATAGACGGCAGCGTCCGGAGTCGACTTCGTCTTTAGACGGATTGATCGGATCTGGGCCTTGATCTGTCCCTCGGTAAGAATCACGCGTTACTCCTGTTTCCGCGGATCCACCGCGACCTGGCACTTCCATTGCGGGAAGCGAATCTGCCCGTCCGCATAGACGACATCACCCGCCAGTTCGATCAAGCGCGCGGTTGTGCCTGTGACGACGATATTTTCCGTGCCGCCATTTGCCCGCTGCACGCTGATTTCCACCAACGCCAAAGACCTCTGCTCAGCCGGCACCCAATCCGGAATCGGATCGGCCTGAATCTGGCTCGTCCGCACGCGCTTCGCTACCGGGGGCGACAGCGGCAGCAAGGGCGGCAATGGCGACAGAAGCTCGGGCCCGGCCGGCGGCGCAGGTGGTGGTGGTGGCGGCGGTGGTGATGCAGCCAACAATCCAATCGCCTGTTTGGTGAGCTCGGCCAATTTGACGACGAAGCCAACCGCATACTCGTCCCGGGCGAAACTGTCGTTCAGGTCGGCGACGATGGCGGCCGCTGCAGGCGCTCGAACATCTCTGAGACCTTGCAGCGCCTTGAACAAATCGATCTGCACTGCGCCAATCGCTGCCGTCACCGTAACCGCGGTTTTGATGCTGTGGCTCAGGACCAGCGGCTGGGCATTCAACGTGCGGCTCGCGAGGGCCTTCACAAAGGCGAGTTCACCTGCGGTGGCCTTAAGTTCGCGCAGCAGCTCGACCCCTTCTGACGCGGTCTTGGCCCGGGTAAACCCGCGCGCCGTGAGACCGAATAGCCCGGCCGATTTATCGAGCTGATCTTCCAGGAGGATTGCCGGCGGCAGCCACTCCTCGATCTTCGCCCGGACCTTCGCGCACAACGCGGAAACGTTGTTGGCGTTCACCAACGCGGACGTGCCATCAATGCCAAAAATCCCCTTCACGCGATCCACCGCGGTGTTCCATTCCCCTTGGGTCGGCAGACTCACCTCCCGCAGCTCCATC
>CAYVDZ010000133.1:6836-9909 GCA_964450575.1 uncultured Opitutus sp. | reverse complement strand
ATCTTCGTCCGATTAACGGCCGCGCCGATGATCAGGAGCGGCGCAACCACACCGCCCAATACATCTCGCACCCCGAGCACCCGTGGTTCGTCCTCCGCGAGAAGACTCCGTCCCGTTACGAATCGTACGTCGACATCCAGCCCGCCGAGTGGATTCACGTGAAGATCGTCGTCGCTGGCGACAAGGCCCGTCTCTTCGTCAATCACGTCGAACAGCCGACGCTGATCGTCAACGACGTAAAATCCGGCCCGGCCGGCAAAGGCTCCATCGCCCTCTGGTTCGAAGGTTCGACAATCGCGCACTTCGCCAACCTCAAGATTCAGCCGGCCCGCTAAGTTCACTCCGCCCGCCACCACATCGCGTGCTCCGCCGGAATTTCCGCGGCCGGCGTCACTTGGTCACTACGCCGCGAACTCGGCGTCCGGGTGAAGGCAGATAGAATCATGGCTTGATTATTGACGAAACCTGCCTGCGCATTGGGTGCTCGCCTGCTCGGCGCAGGTAAAAGCCGCGGACGAACTGGCTTGCGGTTGGCGGCTACTTTCTCGTTTCCAGATGTGCGGCCGGCCAGCCGTTCGGCACCGGATCGACTGGCCCCTGACATCGAACGGTGTTCACGGAAACGTTCCAATCCGGCGGCGCCACGGGCTCCGCCACATGACGAACCAGGCGGCCCGGTTACTGATGCAGGAAATGACTTGGGGCTCGACGCTCGATTCACTCGTCGGCTTAGGAAAGTCTGCGACTCAAGTCGGATAAAATCTCCCTGACTCCAAACGCGCTCCTGCTCCCAATGAACCTACCCCTGCCCTCCATGAAAACTCTCCCTTCCTTCATGCTGATGCTGACCGTCGTGGGACTCGCGTTCATCGCACTTCCAGCGTCCAGCCAGCCTCGACCCGGCGGCGTACCACCGTCTCCCATCGTGCCTCCAGGCGTGAAAGCGCATCGTGACCTGATCTACGTCGCCAATGGCCACGAGCGGCACACGCTCGACCTGTTCGTTCCGGAGAAAGCGGAGGGGCCCCTGCCGCTGATCATTTGGATTCACGGCGGAGGATGGCAAAACGGCAGCAAGGAAGGGTGTCCGCCGTTGCGCAATGGTTACACCCAACGCGGTTATGCCGTCGCGAGCATCAACTATCGGCTGAGCGGCCACGCCACGTTCCCAGCGCAGATCGAGGACGCCAAAGCCGCGATCCGCTGGCTGCGCGCGAACGCCAAGCACTACCACCTCGACCCGCAACGCTTCGGCGTCTGGGGCAGTTCCGCCGGTGGACATCTCGTTGCCTTGGTCGGAACCAGTGGCGACGTGAAGGCGTTCGAGGTCGGTGCCAATCTCGATCAGTCGAGCCGAGTGCAGGCCGTGTGCGATTACTATGGGCCGACGGATCTCACCGTGTTCGTCACCACGCCCGGCTACGAGAGCCACGCGACCGCAAACTCTCCCGAAGCGAAACTCATCGGCGGCGCGGTCAGGGAGAACAAGGATAAGGCGGCGCGCGTGAATCCCATCACCTACGTGACTAACGATGATCCACCATTCCTCATAGTTCACGGTGACGAGGATGCGATCGTACCCCTTAACCAAAGTCAGTTGCTGTTCGACGCACTCAAGAAAACCGGCGTGGGCGTGCATTTCCACACCATCAAAGGTGCTGGCCATGGCCAGGGATTCGGCGGGCCGGAGATCGCGCCGATGGTCAGCGGCTTTTTCGACCGGGTGTTGAAGGCGAAATCGCTACCGTCGAATCAGGGCGAAGCGTCGACGTCCGAGAGCGTCGCATCCGCGATGGCGGCGGCACCGGGAACCAAGGCGAAAGCGGGCGCACCAACGACCCGCGCTGGCATGAGTTGGGAACAGGTCCGGATACGCGAAGGCGTTGCGGCCGACGGCCGCGTGCTTCGAGACACGTTCAAAGGACCCGCACCCCTCTTTGAGCGCCTCGACACGAATCGTGACGGCGCCCTGTCCAGGGAAGATTTCGGCGGGGAGGTTCGACCGAATCCGTAGCGCCGGATTGGTTGGTAAGCGTCAACCGCGAGTACTGGCTGGAGCCGATCGCGTTGGCCGCAGTGAAGGGAATCAAGCCGCACGATGTCCGACTCATCGAGCGACTTGTCTTCGAGCATCATGCCGTCTTACTTAGTGCCTACCATGAGTCCCGTCGTAACCGTTGAGCTCGCCAGCGAAGCCTTGGCCTTGCGCGGTTGGGTTGATGGACGCAATGTTTTCGTCGAGTTGCACGACGGTCGCATCTTCGGATTTCCTGCCGCACGCTTTCGCCGCCTTCGCGATGCGTCCGATGAAGACCTCAGGAAGGTCAGAGTTGAGGTTGGGGGTGCTGCGTTGCGCTGGGAAGAGATCGACGAAGATATCGCGGTGCGAGGTGTGGTTGCGGGACGTTTCGAGCTTCCGCCTACCTGATCGCACGAGCGACCGGAGAGTCGTCGCCCCGGGGTTTGGTTTGCCGGTGAAACAGACATTTCGGTCTGTGCTCCGGAGTGACGCCACCCGCCCGAAGGCCCGCATCACGGCCTCAAAGATTCAATTGCTCGCCGGAGGCGCCGGTTCTTCGCTATAACAAACCCTCGTGCTATTGTTCCGAGCCCAGCAGCGGGGCGCTGCTCCCACGTGGGTCGCGCGCGCTTTCTTCCTGGAGTGCCATCAGTTTCATGACCTCATTCGTGAGGGTTGCGAGGGCGTCGGCGCGGGCTTCAGTGCCCGGCTCGCTGCGCCGCAAGCGGTCAAAGAGACGCGCGAGTTCGCGGGTGCTGTCGCCGACAAACTGCACGGCCTCCATCGCCGCGGCATTGCCGTCACGAATCGTCAGCGCGCCGCGTTGTGCGTGCGTGCGACCCTCCACGACCGTGTGGTGGAGCAAGGCGCGGTTGAGCAGCACAAAGGGAAACGGTACGTTGCGGCTGGGCCCGTAGCGCAGACGCACACCGCCCATCGGCTGACGCAGCAATTTCAGGTCGGCGAGTTTACTCGAGGAGAAGTAGCCGATCGCGCCGCCAATCACGCCACCCACGAGCGAGCCGGCTAAAAACGAGGCGCCGAGTAACGCAC
>CAYVDZ010000133.1:0-6826 GCA_964450575.1 uncultured Opitutus sp. | reverse complement strand
CTATCGACCACGCCGCCCGCGATGGCGCCGCCGGTCGCGCTCACGACGACGAGGTCGCGTTTCTTCAAGCCGAAGATGAGCCAGCTTTCCTTTGAAAGCAGATCCGTTTCGAGCAAGGTCATGTCGATTTCCTCCCGATCGAGTTCGTCGAAACCATAAAGGCTTTCGACCTCCCGCCGCGCCCGGGCTTCGATCGCGCGAAGCCGCCGCTGGTAGTTGGTTTCCAAGGACGCGGCATGGCGCGCCGGGTCTTCGCCTTGACCGAGATCTTTCGTTTCCTGATGGCCCAGGGCCTCGGCGATCATGTCGACAATCACACGTGCGGCATCCGAACTTTGCCGTTCGCGATGTTCGATCAACGCGGTGACGGCCTCCTCGAGCGGTTGGCGCCACGTTTCCCTGAGCTGGCCAAACGCGCGCAGCAATTCGAGCTGCTGATCGAACGGCGCTTTCATTACATCCAGCACCCGAACCACGCGGAAAAACTGTTCGAGCGCGCGGCGCCACGGCTCGACGAAGCGCGGCTCACCGATGGGGTTGATGACCGCCAGGCTCGGTTGCCCGGTCCAACGCAGGATCTCCATCTCCGCGTCATACTCCGGGCCATACGGGGTGGCGCCGTCGACAACATAGATGAGGCCCGCGCCGGCGATGACCGGACGGAGCAGTTCGCACTCATTGCGGAAGCGATCCTCGTGTTCGTGCGTCTGTACGAATTTCGCGACAATGTCGGCGCGCGAACCGGCGCTGGTGTCATGCTGTTTCAGCCAATCGAGGGCGGCCCGGGCACGCTGAAAACCGGGAGTGTCAACTAAAGTATATAGCACCTTGCCGCCCGCGCGCATGGGAAACTCCCGCGCATGTACCGTGGTGCCGGGTTCAGGTCCGATGCGCACGGACGCATCCCGGGCGAGCGTGGCGACAAGGCTCGACTTGCCCTTGTTGGGGTGACCGACGATGGCAAAAGTCGGGGTGCTCATGCCATGACCTCCTGACGATCGGCGGCGACGCGCAGGGACGGATCGCCAAGGCGCGCGAGTTTGTCGCGCCAGAGTTTAAGTTGAGCAGGGGAGGCGGCGTGGAGTCCCACGCTGGAATCAGAATCGAGTCCGACCGGTAGGACGACGATTTCCGCGCGATCGCCGGCGAGTTGTCCGCGGAGGGCCTTCACGAAATCAATGAACTCCAATAAAGGCGGCTCCCAACCCTTGACCAGGATAAGGACATCGCCGCGCTCGGAGGCCGGGTTGCGTGCGGATCCCAGTTGGCGGATGAGGGCGGCGTCCTGCTCCATGCTGGACGCTCCCCCGGCTGCGAGCCGCTGCGCCTCGGGAAACGCCGCCGACACGGAGGCTTCGTCAATGGGCACGGCGGACCAGTTGATTACCGCACTGACGCGGTTTCCCGTCGTCGGAGGAACCGGCGCGCGCGGCGTTTCCGGTGATCGCGTGCGCGCCTCGGGGTCGGCTGATTCGGGTTCGACGGCGACGGTTTGAATCCGGGCGCTGTGGAGCCGACGCATGACGGCGGAGAAGCCGGGGCTCGTCATGAGCGTGGCGCGGATCGCGGCCTGCGAGCGGGACTGCGCAATGGCCAGGGTGAGAAGGCGCGGCAGAACGCCATATACGGCGATGGTGAGCACGATGAACGGCCACCAATCACCCAGCTGCGCCGCCTGAGAGGGTGAGAGCGGCTGCGAGGCCACGCGGAAGTAGCGGGATTGCTCGATCAGCGCGAGCGATGGCTGCGCGTCGGGCGCAATCCAGTTCCACGGGATGGCGAGGAACGAGGTGACGCGATGCACGCGCTGCGCATCGAGTGCGGCGTCGCCAGTGGTCAGAGTCGTGCTCCATCCGAACGCGAGATCGGTGAAGACGACCAGGACCAGCGCGGCTGCGAGGACTGTGAGTTGAAAACAGAGAGCGAACCATTGTGACCAGCGGAGGAGGGCCCACTTCTGGACGCCGGAATAGAGTTGCTGGTGGGCCGCCGCGCGATCCGCGACGAACGCCACGGTCTCGCCCGCCTCGCGGGCAATGGTGCGCCACAGCCACTGGCCGAATCGTCCCGGGCTGAGGCCGCGAGCCAGTCCGGCGAGCGCGCTCGCGCCGGGCAGCTTCTGGGTGATCGCCAAAGGAAGCGCGGCGAGGAGAAACGGCAGGAGCAGCAGCCCTGGAACGCCGACGAGCACGGCAAGCACGGCGACGGCATTCACCCGTCCGGAACCATCGAAGTAAAAAGCGGCGAGGGTGGCGAGCCAGCCCACGAGCAGGGCGGCGAAAGCGATGGCCAGGCCGGTGAGGCGGAACGCGGTCTCGGCGCGGTGGTGCACGGACCGGACGGCGGTGTCACGCTGTTCGATGGCACCAAGCCAGGCGAGAGCGACGCTGACACGATCCTCATTGGCGGCTGGCAGTTCCGGAGCGAGCTGGGTTTCGCGGTCGCGCAGTTCCCGGGATGAGCGTTGTTCATCGCGTTCCAGCGCCCGGGCAAGCGCCACGACATCGGCGAGATCGGGCTGAGTGCGCTCGGGTGTTGGCATCAGCATCACGATTCGGAAGAAACGCCATCTGGCAACGCGTTGAATCAACCGGGTTCCCCTCGAATGCCGAGGGTTTGGAGGGTGAGACGGACATTCCTGTCTGTCATCCGTACGACCGGAATTACGGAACAGACAGGAATGTCTGGGTCACTCGCGGCCGCCAAACCAACTCCAACCCGTTATACTGAAGGCAATGACGTGGGCTTGAAAGGTGAGACAGACATTCCTGTCTGTCATCGTGTCGACGAAATTACGGAACAGACAGGAATGTCTGTGTCACTCCCGAGCCGGAGAGGGCACAATGATATAGCCGCCGGCCGCATCGCCGCGGGCTTTATATTGATTAATGATGAAGTGGTGCGCCGCGAGCGCACAGAGCGCGGCGTCGACAAGGTCGATGTGATCGAAGGCGGACGCATCCAAGCCGGCTCCCACGAGCAGGGCGTTGAACTGAAGCGCACACAGAGAATGATGAAAACGAAAACGCAGGTGCGCGGCGCGTCTTCTCAAATTGAACGGGATCGGTCGTTGCCAGTGAGGCGTTTTGAACCTCTACTGCGGTACGCTTTCCCATGAACCTATCTCCTGATACCGCACCGCTCCGCAATGCCGCGATCCTGCGGTCCCAAGCGCTGATGACGCCATCGCTGGTGCCGTCGATTTCGACGGAGCTCCTGACCACGGCGGACGGCGAGCTGAACCGCGAACTGCACCATTTTCTTTTTGATCCGCCCTCGAATCCCGAACTCCTCAAGGGCAGGACGATTGCCATCTGTTGCACCAACGGAGTCGAAGAAGTTGAGATTACCGGCTCGATCCGGTGGCTCACCGAGCATGGCGCCACGGTTCACGTGGTGTCCCCGCGGATTGGCGAATTTCATCCGACTCTGGGGCTGCGCTTCCCCTCGCTCTGTGCCACCCATGTGCTGGCAATCCGGCTGATGGAGAACGCGGGCTGGCTGAAAATCGACCGTTATCTGGACGAGGCTAAACTCGCGGACTACGATGCCTGTATCTTCCCGGGGGGATGCTGGAATCCGGATGCGCTGCGCGCCGATCCGCTCGCCCAGGCGTTCGTGCGCGGCATGTATGAAGCCGGCAAGCCGACCTGCGCGATCTGTCATGGACAATGGGTGATGGTGAGTGCGGGTATCCTCAAGGGCCGGAAGGCCACGGCTGTCTGGAACATTCATCCTGACCTCGCCAACGCCGGTGCCACCGTGCTGGACGAGCCCTGTGTCGTTGACGGCAACCTGATCACGGCGCGTTTCCCCTACGATCTACCGCGCATGATCGGCGCGCTCGTGAAACAGCTGGTGGGGTGAGGGATGAGGGGCGAAAATTGGGAAATTGAGAAATTGGGAAAAGGAGAAGTCCGTTGCCGGTAAGTGATACAGGCATTCCTGCCTGTTCCGTGGTTTTAGAGGACAGACAGGAATGTCTGTATCACTTTTAGGCCCGCGCCGAATGCGCTCGAGAAAAGCGGGGTGCAGGGACGCATGCTACCCCCGCGTCAGATGAAATGCCCCTCGTTTTCAACCGGCCACGGCGACGCCTTCGTACAGGAAGGTCAGGGGGCGCGGGCCGCGCATGTAGCCGGTATCCAGTTTTTCGATGCGGAAGCCGGCGTCTTGCACGAGCGTGTTGATCGCGCGGTCGAGGTGACAGCCGCCGGCGAGATGCTTCCAGCACGGAGTCAGGCGATGCTGCCATTTGCGGATGCGCGGATCGGGTGCAAGGCCGTGCTCGACGAAGAGCAGGCGCCCGCCCGGCTTGAGCACCCGGAGCATTTCCCGCAGTGCCGGAATGGCGGCTGGGATTGAACACAGGGTCCAGGTCATTACCACCGTGTCGATGCTGCGATCATCGAGCGGAATGGCTTCGGCGGAAGCCTCGATCACGGTGAGCGGCAACGGAGTGTGGATCGCTGCCTGGCGCGCCATCGCGGCCAGTCGCGACGAAGGTTCCAGCCCGACGATTTCGTGGGCGCCCGCCCCGTAGAACGGGAGATTGGCACCGCTGCCGATGCCCACTTCCAGGATGCGGCCCGTGGCGGTTGCGACCGCGCGTTCGCGATAGGGCGCGAACTCCTCCCTCTGCATCGCGAGGTGGATCAGACGCGGTAGAATGTGATCCCGATAAAACGGCATGACGCGACGGATGGCCTCCGGGCTCCAGCGACCGCATCTAAGGCTTGGTCGGAAGCTGGAAACTCAGCGTAGGAAGGGCAGCGCGCTCGACCGCGGGAATTTGCCGAATCGCGTCGAGTACGGTACCGGGAGTGAGGAGTTCAGGGAGAATCACGGGTTCGGTCTGGCCGGGAACCCAGATCACGTTAAACGGGACGGCGGAGCGTTGATAGCTGGCGAGCTCGGCGGTGATGCGCGGGTCCTTGCTCGTCCAATCCGCGCGCAAGGTCGCGATCTTCCTTTCGGCAAACGTGCGCAGGACTTCGTCGGAACCGAAGACCAGTTTCTTGTTGGTCTGACACGTCGCGCACCAGCGCGCAGTGAAATCAACGTAGACGATTCGGCCCTCCGCTCGCAGTCGCGCGACTTCCTCCGGACTCCACGGGGTCCACGTGACGGCTGGGGCAGAATTGGCGGCCGATGCTTCTGCCGCGGTCGCAACCGATTTCGGCCAGCCAATCCAAAGACCCAGAACGCCAACCACGATGAGACTCACCAGGCCGAAGCGCGCCCGAGCGGGCTTGGCACCAGGGACGTTCCAGCGGCCGTAGATCCACACCGCCATCGCCACCAACACGAGACTGAAGAGCGCGGCGAGAAAGCCCTCATCGGTCGTCTGCGCCGCGAGGACCCAGACCAGAAAGCCGACCGTCGCGTAGAGCGGGAAAGCCATGAATTCCTTAAACGTCTCCATCCAGGCGCCGGGTCGCGGCAGCACTTTGATCGCCTGCGGAAAGATCGACAGTAAGAGATACGGCAACGCCAGCCCGAGGGCGATCACCGTGAAGATAATAAAAGACTCTCCGGTCGAGACCGCGAGGGCGGCTCCGAGCGCCGGGGCCAGGAAGGGAGCACTGCAGGGCGTCGCCACGACCGTCGCCAGCACGCCGGTGAAGAACGAGCCGGCGTATCCAGATTTCGATTGCAGGTCCGAGCCGACCGCGGTCGCGCGCAGGCCAAATTCGAATACGCCGCTCATGTTCAACGCGAACACCAGCAGCAGCACGGAGAGGGCATAGATGAACGCCGGCGATTGCAGCTGGAAGCCCCAGCCCAGTTGATCACCGCCCGCGCGAAGGACAGCGAGCAGTGCCGCGAGCGACCAGAACGAGAGCAGAACACCGCCAGTAAACACGAGACCGTGGGCGACGATCTTGCTGCGCTCGTGTCCCGCCTGATTCACGAAACCAAGTATCTTAATTCCAAGTACAGGGAAGACGCATGGCATCAAATTGAGGATGAGCCCGCCGACGAATGCCAGGGCGAGGGTGGTCGCGAAGGAGTTGACGAGCGCCGCCGGTCCGCCGCCGGACGCAGCGCTGCTGCCGCTGCTGCCCGCGGAACCTGCGACTTTTGCGAGCGAGTTGCCGAGTGGCACGTCGACCGGGAGGCCGCGTTGGGCGGGATTGTTATTCCAACCGGATTCGGACGTGAGCACGCCGACCAGTCGTTTCTCGTCGCCTGCCGCTTCAGCGGCAGCGGTCAACGTGAGGATGAAGCCACCGCGGCCGTCCGGTGAAACGTTCTGCGGAAGATCAAAACCAATGATCGAATCCGCGTTGAAGAAGTGCAGGCCGCGCGGCGGAGTCGCAGGTGCGCTCCCCTCGGACGAGGAAAGATGGAGCGTAACCGTTTTCCCATTACGCCCGGCTTTCATGTCCCATGCGGGATCAGGGCGGGGCAGGGCGGCGACCGTGGCGCGAATGGGTTTGCCCCACATTGGGTCAGGCGTCGGCGCGGTGGCGGCGAGGTCGAGTGCGAGCGTAACGTCGGCGCTGCCAGGGATGCAGACCTCTTCGCATTCCAGCCAGTCGACTTCGGCCTTGAACCCGGCCCGCGTGCCCAGCGTGGCGTCGGCCGGGGCCGTGAGCGTGATGGGGAGGAACAGTTCTCCCTCGTAGCCATTTCCCACCACCGTTCCGGCCCGGTCTTTCAGGACGAGGGGAGCGGGCCACTGAATGTCGCCGGCGGTCCAACCGGGTGGCAACGTCCATTTAATTTCCGTGGGCAGGCCGGTGCCGGGGTTTTTCCAGTACGTGTGCCACTTGGCGTCGTGTTGCAGACGGATCGCGACTGTTACGGGTTTGCCGGGCTG
>CAYVDZ010000132.1:0-10038 GCA_964450575.1 uncultured Opitutus sp. | reverse complement strand
ACTGCGCGCCAGCGACGAGCGCCGCGCCTCGATCCTGAGTTCGCTGAAGTACCGGAAGCTGCTCACGCCCGCCCTCGAAAAAGCGATCAACGCGGCGGATTCCATCACGGTCCTCGAGGACATTTATCTCCCGTTCCGACCCAAAAAGCGCACCCGCGCCACCATCGCCAAGGAAAAGGGGCTCGAACCCCTCGCCGATCTGCTCTTCGCGCAGGACCCGGCCACCGATGCGATCGCCGCCGCTCACGCGTATGTGGGAAAAGAATACGTCGCCGACGACGGCAAGAACGTGACGTCGCAGATCGCCTCGATCGACGAGGCGTTCGCCGGCGCCCGTGACATCATCGCCGAGCGCGTGAGCGACGACAAAGACGCGCGCGCCAAACTCCGCGCCGTTTATCAAAAGGATGCGGTCGTCTCCTCCAAGGTCATGTTCGGCAAGGAAAACGATCCCGAGGCCGCCAAGTTCAAAGACTATTTCGAATGGAGTGAGCCCCTTGCGAAGGCCCCGTCCCACCGTGTGCTCGCCATGCGCCGCGGCGAAAAAGAAATGTTCCTGATGATGCGCGTGCAGTTATCGGACGAGACCACGGCCTACGCTGAGATTCAAAATTTGTTTGTAAAGGGCGGAGCCCGGCCTGCCCCCACTCCATCCGCTGGCCAAGTCGGAGCTGCCGCGGCCGCCGCTCAAGCAAAGACTTGCACCGATCAGGTCGTACTCGCCGTCCAGGATGCCTGCAAACGGCTCCTCGGCCCCGCCATGGAAACGGAAATGCGGCTCGAATCCAAGAAGCGCGCCGACGAGGCCGCCATCAAGGTGTTCACCGATAATCTCCGCGATCTCCTCCTCTCGGCACCACTCGGCCAGCGCGCCGTCATGGCGATCGATCCCGGGTTCCGTACCGGTTGCAAAACCGTGCTCCTTGATCGTCAGGGCAAGCTCCTGCACAACGACGTCATCTACCCGGATCGGCATGCCGAAGAGGCCAAGGAAAAGCTCCTCGGCTTCGTAAAGTTCTTCAAGGTCGAGGCCGTCGCCATCGGTAACGGCACCGCCGGCCGCGAAACCGAATCGTTTGTCCGTGCCCTCGGCCTTCCGTCCGAGATTCCAATCGTCATGGTCAACGAGTCCGGCGCCTCGATCTACTCCGCCAGTGATGTCGCCCGCGAAGAGTTTCCCGATCACGATCTGACGGTGCGCGGCGCCGTATCCATCGGACGGAGACTGATGGATCCGCTCGCGGAGCTCGTGAAGCTCGATCCCAAGTCAATTGGCGTCGGGCAGTATCAACACGATGTCGAACAGTCCGCGCTCAAGCGGTCCCTCGATGACACCGTTGTCAGCGCGGTGAACGGGGTCGGAGTCGAACTCAACACGGCCTCGAAACAGCTGCTGAGTTACGTCTCCGGACTCAATGCCGCCACGGCGGCCGCCATCGTCGCGCGCCGCAACGAGAAGGGCCCGTTCGCCTCCCGCGCCGATCTGAAGGACGTGCCGCGCCTGGGACCGAAAGCATTCGAACAGGCCGCCGGTTTCTTGCGCATTCGCGACAGCGCTCACCCGCTCGACTCAAGCGCGGTGCATCCCGAGCGTTACCCGCTCGTTGCAAAGATGGCCACGGACATCGGCGCCACGGTCGAGGACGTAATCCGCGATGGAAAACTCCGCGCCAGGATCAAGCTTGAGAACTACGTTACAGCCGAGGTCGGTCTGCCTACGCTCACCGACATCATGTCCGAGTTGGCGAAACCCGGCCGCGATCCGCGCCAGAAGTTTGAAACCTTCAGTTTCGCCGAGGGCGTCAACAAGCCCGAGGACCTGAAGCCGGGCATGAAACTTCCCGGTATCGTGACGAATGTGACCGCCTTTGGAGCCTTTGTGGACATCGGCGTGCACCAAGACGGTCTCATCCATGTGAGCCAGCTTTCGGATACGTTTGTGAAAGACGCCTCCACCGTGGTGCGGCCGCAACAGAAGGTGATGGTGACGGTCACGGAAATCGACCTCGCCCGCAACCGCATCGCCCTCTCGCTGCGGAGCAAACCCGAGATCGGCCCAAAAACGCCCGGCGGGGCCGGATCAGGGCCGCGCACGAGCCCCGGACAACGCCCCAATTTCTCCGGCCCACGGCCGGGCAGCGCCCCCGCCGCGCCCCGCCCTCCGCAGTCGCTTACCGGTGATTGGTTCAGCGCGGCGGTAAACAAAAAGCGCTGACACCAGGAGTCGGGTCCCGAAGGGCCTCCGACGTGGCGCAATCCCACGGTTTGCGCCAAATACGGGGAGATTGCGCCAAATAGAGCGAATTAAGTGGCGCAATCTCCGAGATTGCGCCACCGTTGCGCCATGAGCAAGCGCACTCCACATGACGAACTCGGCACGGTCCTTGAGGTCATCGCTGACTTGCCGGGTCCCGTTTCACTGGACGACATCGCGCACCGGTTGCCGCGGCCAATTCCTCGCCGTACCTTGCAGCGACGCTTGGCGCTCCTCGTGGAGCATGGCCGATTGACGGCGCTCAGTGATCGAGGTGGGCGGCGTTACCAGATTGAGGCCAGCCAGCCAATGGGGGTGGCAGAAGCTACACCTTCTGAAGCGGTCGATCGCGACGAGATTTCCCTTTCTCCTGCGGCGGCAGAGATCAAACGCCGCGTGACTCGCCCCCTCTCGGGGCGCAGGCCCGTCGGCTATCAAACGTCCTTTTTGGAGGACTATCAGCCGAACGTGTCGGCGTATCTTTCTCCCACCCTTCGCCGCAAGCTATCGAACTGGGGACAGACCACCAATGAGACGCTCCCGGCCGGAACGTATTTCCGCAAGGTCATGGATCGCCTCCTGATCGACCTTTCGTGGAACTCGAGCCGGCTGGAGGGCAACACGTATTCACTGCTGGAGACCCAACGACTCTTAAAACTCGGCGAGGCCGCACCCGGCAAGGGCGCGGAGGAAGCGCAGATGATTTTGAATCACAAGCAGGCGATCGAATTGCTGGCCGAGCAAGCGGAGGAGATCGGGTTCAATCGCTACACGCTTTGTAATCTTCACGCGTTGCTCGCGGATAATCTGCTGCCCGATCCGGCCGCCTGTGGTCGGATCCGCAGCCATGCGGTGGCCATCACCGGGACGGTTTTCCATCCGTTGGAAGTGCCACAGGTGATTGAAGCGCACTTTGAGCAGATCCTGAGGAAGGCGACCGAAATCGAGGATGCGTTCGAGCAGGCGTTTTTTGCGATGGTACACCTGCCCTACCTCCAGCCTTTCGATGACGTCAACAAACGCGTCTCCCGTCTCGCGGCCAACATCCCTTTGGTGATGCGCAATCTCAGCCCCCTCTCGTTCGTCGACGTGCCACGGAGCGACTACGTGAATGCCACGCTCGGCGTTTATGAGCTGAACCGCGTGGATTATCTGCGTGATGTATTTGTCTGGGCTTACGAGCGGTCGTGCGCCCGTTACGCCGCAGTGAGGCAGTCGCTGGGCGCGCCGGACCTCTTCCGGCTGCGCCATCGGCAACGACTGATTGAGGTGGTCGGCACGGTGGTGCGGCGGGGAATGGACAAAGCAGCCGCGGCGTCCTTTGTGCGCAAGGAGGCGGAAACGCTTTCGAACGCCGAGGATCGGCCCCGGTTTGCCGCGCACGCGGAGACCGAACTCAGCAGTCTCCACGAGGGCAACTTCGCCCGCTTTCACGTGCGGCCCACGGAGTTCGCCGCGTGGCAGCGAAACTGGCAGTAGCTGGCGGGAGCACGTGGCGAAGAGTCGACGGTTGCGTGAACGATGGAGGCTACGCCGACTGCGGCAATCCATGGGTCCGCCACCTGTTCAACGATGGGACAGTTCTTATCACGTGATCTCGTTTATAGATTCCCGCGCCGTCGTTCCCCGGGCCCTCAAGCTTGGGATGCTTTACGAGTTGAATCTGGATCGCCGGCTGACAACGTCAACGGCATGCCCACCGTCGCGCCCGACAGCCTGTGCCAAGCCGCAGCCCTGCTGAGGCGACGGTTTCCAGGCGTGGCGGCTGTGTATGTGTTCGGCACCGCGGCCTCGGATACGCTGCGTTCGGACAGCGATGTCGATCTCGCGATGGAGTGTGGTGAACCGGTCTCGACCGAGCAACGGTTCGAAGCCGCGCAGGAATGCGCGAAGCTTTTCGGGCGCGAGGTGGACCTGGTCGACTTGCGTCAGATGCCCCTGCCGCTGCAGGCGCGCGTTGTCGCCGAAGGCCGCAGGCTATTCGTGGCCAATCCGGCCGAGTGGGCGTTTGTCGAGAACGCCATTCTCTCGCGCTATTGTGCGTTCGTCGAGGAGCGGCGTCCCCTCGTCGAAACGGTGGTGCGGCGCGGATCGCTCCATGCCTGACGACGTCGTTCTCGCCAAAGTGGAGATCATCGAGCGGTGCGTCCGGCGCATCCGTGACGAGTACGCGGCCACGCCCGCCAACCTGCACGCGAACTGGACGAAACAGGATTCGATACTGCTGAACCTGGAACGGGCATGCCAGGCGAGCATCGATCTGGCGCTGCATCTGGTGACGCGACGCGGGCTTGGGCTGCCCAAGGAAAGCCGCGACGCGTTCGAGTTGCTCACGGCCCACGGGCTGCTCGATCGCACCCTCACCGAAGCCCTGCAGCGAATGGTCGGGTTTCGTAACATCGCCGTGCACAACTATCGGAAGCTCGACCTGAGCATTGTGCAGTCGATCGTCGAAACCCGACTGGGCGATTTCGAGGCGTTTTGTGCGCATTGCTTGAGGCTTCATCCTTAGAGCTTCACGCGTTACAGCGGTCTCGGGGCTCATGGATGATGTCGACCGAAGCCGCATATCGATGGGGTCATGGCTGCCGCACCATGCGTGAGGACAAAGTGCAAAGTTTGACCCCTTTGATCGACCTCCCTTTGATCGACCCCGTGATTCCGTGCACCCACCGCGCTGGTCACTCTCACACTATACCCACGCTCACCCTACGAGCACTTCATCGTCCCGCCTACCGGCGTATTTCACGAACCAAAAGATTGCGCGACGACTCAAATCAAACTTAGCGTCGCTCCACTATGCCCACATCACCGTCGCGCAAGAAATCCAAGCTCGCCGACAGAACCCGCGTGCGACCTGCCAAGCAGACTCGCAGTAGTCACTCCAAGGATGGAGAACGCAAGTGGTCGCTGGCCGAGGAACAAGCTCCATATTTTGCCACTCCGTTTGCAGGAAAGTCATTTTCAACCATCGACCTCTTCTGTGGAGCCGGTGGTTTAACCGAGGGATTTAGGCGAGCTGGATTTCATTGTGAGTATGCGAACGACATCAACCCGTGGGCAATAAAGACATTTCAAGCCAATCACCCGGCAGTGCGCGCAGAAGCCAAACCCATAGAAATGATCGATGTCGCCGCGCTGCGTCATGAGCTGAAATTGAAACCGGGCGAACTAGATGTTCTCGTAGGCGGTCCGCCGTGTCAGGGTTTTTCCATCAATGCACCCGAACGGTTTCTTGCCGATCCGCGCAATAGTCTTTTTCGGCACTACATCAGATTCCTTGACGAATTCAGGCCTAAGACGCTCCTAATGGAGAACGTGCCCGGTATGCTTTCGCTTGGCGGAGGTGTAATTTTTGAGCAAATCGTATCCTCTCTGGAAAGGCATGGTTATCGAGTGGCAGTTAAAATCCTTTTCGCCGCTCACTACGGTGCGCCGCAAGAGCGGTGGCGCACAATTATTTTGGGCACTCGCGGAGCAACGGCGCTGGATCATCCGGCACCGACTCACTACGCATCCGCGCGGGCGAACTTCAAAGGCGGGAGAACCATGACGTTCCAACAACTTCCCTTAGACTCACTCATGCTCAAGCCCGCTGTCACAGTTGGAGAAGCATTGGGTGACTTGCCGAAGCTTGCGATGGGGCAAGGAGGTGAAATCGCCACGTATGACCGCCCCGCCACCAGCGAATATGCTCAAATGCTGCGCAGCCCCGACGGAGTTACTTACAACCATTGGGCAAGCAAGCTCTCGCCGCAAAACACGGAGAGGATGAAGTATGTCAAGCCAGGTGGATCGTGGCGCGACATACCACAACACCTTTTACCCAAGGGGATGCAAAAAGCCCGGCGCACTGACCATACGAAACGTTACGGAAGGCTACGCAACGATGGCTTGGCTGGCACCGTCCTCACTAAATGCGATCCACATTGGAGCGCTGTTTTCCTCCCTGATCAGAATCGTGCGTTAACCGTTCGCGAGGCGGCTCGGTTACAGTCTTTCCCCGATAACTATAAATTCCTCGGCCCACGGGTTTCACAGTATGAACAAGTGGGAAATGCTGTCCCGGTCATTCTGGGGCAGGCCATTGCGACTCATATCCGAAAACATCTCGATCTCGGCTTCGCTAAGACCGATCTCCTCCATGGCGCTCAAAGTCGATGATTTTTTTGGCTACTCGCCCTCAGATTCGTCTCTCCAAGCGGCGACTGCACGCATAGATAAAAAATGCCCATTTCTCGAAAAAATCTGCTCCAAAAAATTTAAGAGCGGCACCATTTCGGGAACCTGCGCAGTAAGACCAACCACGTCTGGAGTGGTAATTTGCTGCCCGATCCGGATGTATGCGGGCAATTACCGCATCTTACTCGAAGTGGCGCAGACCTGCTTCGGAGCGAACTCTCGCCTCATTCATGATCGTGCCGAGCGATCCGGAGATGGAAACGATGTGATCGTTTTCGGTAAGCGTTGGGGCAAGGAGCTACGCCTGCCAAGCCGCGCGAAGCACGGCGGCTATTTTGTAGATTGGATTCTCGCGCTGCTCGACCAGCAGGGAAATTTGAAGGAGTTCGTCGCCGTGGAGGTTCAAACGATGGACACCAGCGGAAGCTATGAAACTCAGGTGAATGCGCTCCATTCGGGGAATTTGAATCCACCGTTTAGCGCAAAAGCGGGGATTAACTGGGAAAATGTTTCCAAGCGAATCCTTCCCCAATTGATCTACAAAGGTCATGTGCTTCGTCGCGAGCCACTCTGCACGAAAGGCATGTTCTTCATTTGCCCGAAACCTGTTCACGAGCGCATCATCACGCGCCTTGGAGGAAATTTGCAGGAATATCATCCCCAACCGGGCTCGCTGACATTTCGCTGGTATGATCTGGCCGAAGGAGCATCCAACGGGACTCCCCGCAAACTCGAATTCAGCGGCCAAAAGACGACTACAATTGACCAAGTAGCGAATGCCTTTACGTCACCCCAGAATCTTCCGGATGCGCGTGTTTATGAGAAGGCAATCACCGCTGTTTTGAAGGACTAACCGATAGGAAACTGGATCTTCTGGGGTCGGGCCGGGAGGGGTTTAAGGGGAGGGTGGAAAGTCATAAGATCGGGCCGCCTTAGCCCCCCCAAGGGGAAATTAGGCGCCAAAACCCTTACTCGCTCCGGATGCCGGAATTCTCGGCGACCATCGGCCAGATGCGAGGCCGAACTTACCAAGTGGAGGGAGCTTTCGTGCCAGGCCGTCACGGGAAATCAAAGGGGGTCAAACTTTGCACTTTGCAAGTTTTTTTACGTGTGGTTGAAAAATACGTCGTGGGAGCGAGCGCCTTGCTTCGGTTAGGGCGCTGCGGCCACGCCGACCCAGGCAATGCCCGCGCGTAACCACAATGGAATTACAAGTACGCCGAGTGCGGTCGTCCCGAGGACGATTTGCACGGCGGTGCGGGGATGACCGCCGTAGAGCCGCGCAATGATAATGGGGATTACGGCCGCGGGCATCGCTGCCTGCACAACCAGGACGCGCTTCAGTTCGAGGGAGAGCGGAAGATAATTCGCCAACAGCAGGATCACGACGGGCAGCATGCCGAGGCGCAAAGCCATCGCGGCGACCGAGACTTTCACGTCGAAAAGCTGCCGGGGTTCGTTGAGGTAATTGGCGAGATTTACGCCGGTCATGATCAACCCGAGCGGGATCGCACAGACCGCGAGCGCATGAATCGTGGTCGTGACCACGCCCGGCAGGTACGGCGTAAGGCCGCCCAAGTTAAATGCAACCGCCAGCGCCAGAGTGATCACGATGGGGCTCACCAGCCGGCGCCAGCCTTCACGTAACGATTGCCCGCTCAGCACCAGCACGCCGACGGTCCAAATGGCCGCTTCCACCCCCACATTGTGCACCAGCAGCACACCGCGACTTTCCGCCCCCCAGATCGCCTCCATAATCGGCAGCGGGAGGTAGCCGTAATTCGCGATACCCACCGCCAGGGCGAAAGTGCGCAACCCGGTGCCGATCTGGAGGCCGATCCGTTTCGCGACATAGAGACCGGCGTAGATTCCCAGCACCGTGATTCCAAATCCCATCAAAGGAGGGACAATCAGATTACCCGGCGAACGGAGGGCGGCGTTTCCCGCCACCGACTCAAAAATCAGGCACGGATAGGTGACGTTTACAACGAGTCGGATCAGGCTGGTTTCCGCCTCACCTTCGATCCAATGGAGTCGGCGTACGACCACGCCGATGCCGATCAGCGCGAAGACCGGCAACACCAGCAGAAGCAGTTGAACGTAGGTCGGCATCGCGAACCCGGAAGCCGGAAGGCAGACGCCGGCTCAGGCAAGCGCGAACACCACCAGCGACGGAACGCGTACTTGCCGCTTAGCACCGAGGAAGCCGCGAGCGGCACCTTCACCACCAGCCTTACCAACGCACCCCACCGCACCGCATTGCCGCGGGCATTTAGGGCACCGCCAGACCGTTTTCGGCCATGGCGCGACCGGCGAGGATTCCTGTCGTCCACGCGGATTGGAAATTGAAGCCACCCGTCACGCCATCGATGTCGAGGATTTCTCCCCCAAAGTGCAGGCCAGGGCAGAGCCGGCTTTCCAGCGTGCGGAAATCGACCTCGCTCAGGCGAACGCCACCGCAGGTCACGAACTCGTCTTTGAAGAGACTCTTCCCCACGACCGGTAACTCGGCCCCGGTGAGCTGCGCGGAGAGCGTGCCGAGCGCGGCGTTGCTCACGCCGTTCCAGGGCGTGGTCGCGGCGATGCCTGCACTCGTGACCAGTCTTTCCCAAAGCCGCTGCGGCATGGGCAAGGGACTCCACGTGGTGATTTGTTTGCGCGGATTTTTCTCCCGGACCGAGGTGAGTTCACGCCCGAGCGACTCCCGGGTATGCGGGGGAGCGAAGTTCACCACCAGCGGGAACTCGTAATTGCGTCCGGCCAATTCGCGCGCGCCCCAGGCCGAAAGTTTCAAAATCGCCGGACCACTCAGGCCCCAATGCGTGATTAACAACGGTCCGCTTTCTTTGAGTTTGGTGCCCGGCACACTCACGGCAGCATTTTCCAAGGAAACGCCGGAGAGTCCGATCAAGCGGGCGTCATCGATGTGAAACGTGAAGAGCGACGGCACCAGGGGTTCGATCGCGTGCCCAAAGGCTTCGGCAATCATGAAACCGGCGGACGAACGATTGCCGCCCGTTGCGAGCATTACCCGGTCGCACCGCAAGCCGCTGCCATCGGTCAAGGTGAGCCAGAAACTGGGGGCGTCACCCTCGCGGCTCACGCGCTCGATTTTGCGAATGCCCATACTGGTGACGACGCGGACTCCGGCCGCTGCCGCAGCCGCCTGGAGGGAGTCTACGATGGTGGCGGAATCATCCGTGATCGGAAACATGCGCCCGTCTTCCTCGATTTTGAGTTCAACCCCGCGCGCGGCGAACCACGCAATCGTATCGCGGGGCTGAAAACGATGAAACGCGCCCAGCAGTTCGCGGCCACCCCGGGGATACCGTTTGACCAACTCCCGCGGTTCGAAGCAGGCATGGGTCACATTACAGCGCCCGCCGCCGGAAACCCGAACCTTGGCGAGCGGGTGTGCGGTCGCTTCATAGAGAATGACCTCGCCCACCGGCCCGAGGCCTTCCGCGCACGCGATCGCGCCGAAGAAGCCAGCGGCTCCTCCACCCACGACAACCACCCGCGTTTTCTCAGCCATGGGCGCAACGTGTTCGACGCGCTCCGCAAGTCGAAACCAAACCGCGTCCGAAGAGTGAGACAAGCGG
>CAYVDZ010000131.1:525-10121 GCA_964450575.1 uncultured Opitutus sp. | reverse complement strand
GCCCATCGTAGCAGGACGGCGCCGCCGAGTTACGCACGCTTGCCGAAGCTTCACGATGCATCGGAGTGGAACACGGCATTGCGGTGAGCGAAATAATTTTAGCGACCACCGAAACCATCGCATGCCTATTGCCAACAATGCTCACGTTGGCGTTGGGGGCTTCGGATCTTCACCGTTCCCGGCGATCAAGATGGTGGGGGATGGGCTCGACCGTGTTTTCCTGACTTTAAAACCGATCGATTGATTGGCCGTCGGCGTCGTGGTGCCGTAGTTTGCGACGCCGTGGCCGCCAATCGCCAGATTTCCCTCAGTAGATATTTTTACTGGGGCACCTGGAGTAATGGCACTGCCGCCGGCCGTTGCGGTTATGACCAGAGTAACGTCGCCCTGAATCGTGAGTGGGATGCTGGAGTTGCCGCTCGCGGAGATGCTGGGCAGTCGCAACTGCTTCAGGGTGCCGCCGGTGCCGAGCGTGGTAGGGAGATCGCCGTGAGCGTCCCCGGGCGGTATCGTGACCGTGGGCAACGCGCCCATGGGAGACGGGCGCGATGAAGTGGCGTTGACGGAGAGCGATCCGGGCAGCCGTTACCAGCTCAACACCGCATTATACGCCGCGCGTTCCGGGGCCGTAGTAAGTTCCTTCCACTTGGAGACACGGAACGGATTGCCGACAGCCATGTTGGCCAGAGATTCATCATAGTGGAAAGCGGCATTGCCGGCCAGGGCGATGTTGTTGGCCACCACGGATCCGAGCACCTCGCCATTGCCGACGATCGTGACAGTCGCATTGGGTGCATAAACGATCCCGGCGAGGACGCCGTTGCCCGCGAGTTTGATGGTTTGGGTTGGATTCGGGCTTGTTCCCCACACTTGAAAATTGATCGGCTGGTTGGCGGTTGCCATGGTGGTTCCGCCGTTGGCCACACCGTTCCCGCCGATGTCTACATTGCCTTCTGTATAGATTTTCAATGACCCGCCCGGCGCGATTGCGATGCTGCTCTGGCCGGTGAGGCTAATCGCACTGGAGCCAGACGCAGCGGTAATCACCAGAGTGACGTCGCCTTCGATGGTTAGGACCTTGCTGGAGTTGCCAGACGCGGACAGACTGGCGACGCGAAACTGGGTCGTGGAGCCGGCCGTACCCAACGTGCTCGGTAGGTCCGAATTGGTGATGGCGGCGACGGTGGTGCCTCCGGCAGGATTTGAAACCGGGTCGAATGCGGCGGTGAAATCCGTCGAGACCCGAGTCGGATCCATGGTGCCAGTGGAAGTACCAAAGGGGCCGACGATACCGTTGGATCCGACTTGTGGGAGCGATCCGCCGGTCGCCGCATAGCCCCAGATATCAGCGTTCTGAACCAAAATGGCGCTAACCGAAACGGAGATGCTGCCAACGGTGCCGTTATCGTTTCGCACGCCGGTGCTGTACGGAATGGCAGCGGTGGCGGAGTTGTTGTCGGGATCAGAGTTCCAGCTATCGACCGAGGCGTTGTTACCGGAGAAGGAGATGGAGTTCTTCGCGACCAAGCCGTTGGAGAATTTGGATGTTTTTCGCAGTTGCACCTCGATCCACTTTTCAATCGGAGCCGTGGCGCTGCCACCGAGTTGTACCGTTGAGCGCGTGACAATTTTCGGTGCAACCCCACCGGCATAATCGTATACGTAGGAGCGAACGGAACCGACGGCGCCCTGATCAAAGGGCGTGCCGGTCCATTTCTGGCGCGCGTTGGACCCGGAGATGGTCCAGCCATTCGTGGCCCAGTCGAAAGTGGAGTCAGCCACCTTTTTGTTGACGGCAAAGACGGCGCGTTCGAGTCCGTTTTCGGCGAGATTCATCGCGCCATTATTATAGAAGGCGCGATTTGATATTGTCATCGCGGTGCGTCCGAGGGACAGGTAGCTGACCAGCGAAATGCCGATGACGGCAGACAGGATCATGGCGACGATCAGCAGGGAGCCGCGTTGATCGCGAAGGGTGGAATTTCGTTTCATAGCTTCAGGCGGTTACGACCTTATTACGCAGTACGTAGCGTGCGGAGAGTACGAGATTAGTGGCGGTGGCGACCGTGGTGGTGCTACGGCTGGCCTCCAGGGAGATCTGCAATTGTTTGGTGCTCGAGCTTGCGGCGGTTCGTTCGGCGGCCGTAGTGAGTGGCATTTCGCTGCCCGCGACGTTGAAGGCCTTGAAGGTGAAGCTGCCGCTGGCGATTCCGGTAATGAGGTTCTGGGACGAGGCCCCGATGACCCGAGTGAAAGTGTCGGTGGCCGTCGAGTGGGTATAGGTAATGCTGACGGTGTTAACCACCAGGGTGACCGACGAACTGGCGGTCCAAGTAATCGCACTGGCTTGGCGGACGTCCTGGGCGAAAACTTCCAGCGCTTTGCGCGCCTGCGATTCCATATCGCTATAATTGCGGAGATTGGCGCCGCTTCGGCCCAGGAAGAGGAACGTGGACAGGATTCCTGCGAGAATGAAGGTCGAGAGTGTCGCGCTCACCATCAATTCGACGAGGGTGAAGCCACGCCGGCGCCGGTGGGCCGCTGCTGACTTAAGGATGGGCGACGGTGTAATAGTAGTCATAAAGGCCATTTTGGGCGTAGTTGGCGGTAAAGCGGCGCTGGTGTGGTCGGCCGTCGAAGGTCTTCCAGACGACTGTCACAGTGAGGTCTTTTAGGTCGGTGGGATCGGAGGCGTTGGCGGCGACGGTTCGCGTCACGCTGTATTTCCCGGCGATCCCCGGGTTGCCGCTGAAGTGAGTGGCGCCGTCGAATGTCTCCGAAGCGGGGAGGGCGGAGATCATGCCCCAACTCATCAGGCGCAGCCGCTCCATCTCACTCTGGAGGATTTGCGCGGCGATCGTCGTGCCTCGGGCAAGGTCGATTTGTTTATAGCCCGATTGCATCGTAATGATCGAGGAGGCGATGCCAAAGCCCATCACAAAGGTGGCCATCGCGACTTCGAGAATGGTGAAGGCAGCGACTTTCCGGAGTTTGCGGCCTAATCTGGTTCTCGCGAGGGGGGAGGTCGTGGCCTGGGTGTTCTGCATGCCCGCACTCTACCACCTTGCCCGCATCACCGTTAGAGGCGGATGGGCGCTTATTTCAGGCCTAGCAGGCTAGAGGCCATTGGCCCCACCAGGGTGGGGCCGAATCACCAAGTTTCAAAGATAGTCCGGTAGGCGGCGCGCTCCGCCGCCGTTGTGAGTTCACGCCAGCGGGCGATTGCGAACGGTTCGTTGCCTTCACCGTAGGCCAATGCTTCGTCATAATGGAACATGGCATTCCCGGCCAGGCGGATTGACCGCGCGACGATCGATCCCATGACGTCGCCGTTGCCTACGACAGTGACGTCGCCATTGGGCGCGTAGAGGGCTGCCTTCAGCGCGCCGTTGCCCACGACCTGAATGTCCTGGCCGCCCGGCGTGTTGTTGGTGCCCCAGAGCTGAAACGTGATCGGTTGGGGATTGGCGTTGGCGATGCCATTGCCAGCGATCTTGACATTGCCTTCGACGAAGACCGTGAACTTCGAGCCCTCGGGAATGATAATGGAGGCGTTCCCGGTGACGCTGAGAGCGTCCACGCCGGAGCCGGCAGTGAGGATGAGCGTGACGTTTCCGAGAATCGTGAGCGTGGCGTTGCCCGTGAGCGCCAGGCTGAGGCATCGCCAGCGGGTGGTCGTGCCGACGGTGCCGAGGACGGGTGGAATACTGGCAAGGTGTATTCCGTCGGTGGGAGCGAGGATCGTCGGGAAGTCCGCATTAAAATCGGTGGCGACGCGGGCCGGGTCGATTCGGACCGTGAGCGGCGTAGTGGGGCCCCGGATACTGCCCAAGGAGCCTACTTGAGGCGGCGCGCCTCCCGTGGCGACATAGCCCCAAATGTTGGCTTGGTTGAGCAGGATCGATCCCGCGACGGTCGCGCCGCTGGCCACCGTTCCCCGATCGGTCCGCCGCGCAGGATCGTAGGGAATGGGAAGGGTCGCGGGGTCGTTGTCCGGGTCGGAATTCCAGGCATCCACCGACGTAACCGCTCCCGAAAACACGACTTTGTCCCGGGCAACCAGTCCGTTCGCAAACATGGAGCGGCGCCGCAACGTAACCTCGATCATCCTAAAAACCGGGGTGTCGCCCGGGGGGCCAATCGCCGACTGGGCGATGATCTTGGGACGGGTCGTCGGTCCCGGCGTGTGGTTGTCCACATAGATCTTGACGGATCCCGTGGTGTTGCGGCCGAAATCGAACCCGCTGAAGGTGTGCCAGGCCGCCGTACTGGTACCGGTCGTCCAGTGATCCCAAGCTCCCGCCACGCCCGCGGAGGTCCGGTTGAAGGACCAAACGGCTTCCTCCACGCCGGTTTCAGCCAGGTTTAGTGCGGCATAGCTGTTGAAGGTACGCTTGGAAAAACGGGCCGAGGAAAGATTGAGATTAAGGTAGCTGGCGAGTCCCACCGCGATCAAAGCAGCGATCAACAGGGCCACAATCAGCACGGCTCCGCGTGGATCCGAAAAGCGGATAAGTCGGTCCGGGTGGGAACGCCTTCCGGCGCGATGCGGGACTGGACGTCGGGTTGACATCAGTTGCTCACCCGTTTGTTGCGCAGGATGTAGCGAGCCGAGATGGCGCCCTGAGTCTGGGCGACGGTGGTTGTGCCCTTACGTCCGGCGCGGAGCGTAATCTGCAGCTGTTTGGTCTCGAGATCGTTGGCGGCGGAATTATTCGGGACCAACGCCTGCTCGAGCTTGAAACGTTCGAAGGCGAAGTCGTCGGCCACGCCGCGGACCAGCACCAGGCGGGGCAGCGTTGAAGCGGCCTCGCCAGCGAGCCGATAAAACGTGCCGTGACCTGGGCTGGCCGCGTCTCCGTCGTAAGCGTAGGTGACGGGATCGGTGCCGCTCGCGGCCGCAACATACAGCGTGACGCTCCGGCTGCTGTGCCAGCGCAGGTCGGCCGCCTTGCGCGCATCCGAGCCGAAGACCTCGAGTGCCCGCCGGACCTGGGCCTCCATTTCGCTGTAGTTGCTCGCCGAATACGCGGTGCGGCCGATGAGCAGGAACGCGCTCAGGACCCCGGCGAGGACAAACGTCGACAACGTGGAGGCCACGATCACCTCGGTGAGCGTGAATCCATGGCGGGCGCGCCAGGGTGCCGCCCGCCGCTGCTTAATGGGCGGTATAGAAATAGTCATACAGCCCGCTTTTTCCGTAACGTGTAAGATATCGTACTGTTTGCTCGCGGCCGTCGTAGCCGCGCCAGGTCGCCACGAGGACAATCTCTTTCATATCATCCTTGAAATCCCGGATCGTGCGTACGCAGGTGAAGGATGCGTTGGCGGCACCGGGTACGGCCGGGGTGATCACGGTTTGATCGGCGGCGGCTTGGAGGGCTTGAAGTTGAGACCAGTTCTTCAGTCGCAACTGTTCGAACTCGGACTGCATCACCTGCGCGGCATGGCTCAGATTGCGGGCCGTATCCACCGACTGGAGTCCGCGTTGCAGGGTCACGATCGCCGTCGTGATCCCGAAAACCAGCACGACTGCGGCCAGCATCACTTCGATCAAGGTGAAGCCGGAGGTGCGCACGCCGTTCCGGCCGCTTGCAAACGAAAGCGGTCCGGTCTGACGGGAATTGATGCGTGCGGTTTTCAAGCTAGCGGAGCAGAAGAAAACTACGGTCTGATTGGAAGGGCTGAATGGGCCCGGAGTTGAATCTGGATGGCCCTATTGGGTCGGTGTCTGGGCTTGCTGAACGTAAATGGCAGCTGCGTGAGCGCGCCGTTTCACCCGGAGTTTTTCGAAGACGTTCACGAGGTAGTTTTTGACCGTGTTCTCGCTTAGCCCCAGTTGTTCGCCGACCTGCTTGTTCGTCATGCCGTCGGCTACGAGGGCGAGGACGCGTCGCTCCTGATGGGACAACCCGGACAAGTCGTTCGTGGGTTCGGCCGAGGTGCCGCCTGCACGCAGAAGGCGGAGCACGCGGCTGGTGGCGTCGGGATCTAAAATCGAACGGCCCGCGGCGACATCCTGTAGCGCTTGGAGCAAGCCTTGCGGATCGATCTCCTTCATGAGGTAACCGTGCGCGCCCGAGGTCACGGCTTCGTAGACGAAGTTGTCGTTGGAGTGCGACGTTAGTACGATGATTCGCGTTTCGGGCAACCGGTTCAGGATCCGACGGCAGGCGTCGAATCCGGAGCCATCGGGCAAGCGGATATCGAGCAGCACGATTTCGGGTTTGGTGCGCAGGCACTCGGCGACGGCGTCTTCGACGTTGCCGGCTTCACTTACGACTCGCATCGGGGGATGTTCGGAAGCGGAGATGACGGTTTTGATGCCGCGGCGTACGAGTTCGCTGTCATCGACGAGCATGATTCGCAGCGGGGGGCGGGTCGTTTCATTCATAAGTTCAAGGAGAAGCTGAGCTTGACGGAAGTACCTCTACCGGGGTGGGAGTCGATGACCAGTTGTCCGCCGAGTTCGCCGGCGCGTTGGGCGAAGTTGTCGAGGCCGTTTCCTGGTGAAATTGAGCTGGTCGTGTCGAAGCCGCGGCCGTCGTCGGTTACCTGGAACTCGGCAAAGTCGCCCTGGCGCCGGAGTGCGACGGTGATATGGTTGGCCTCCCCGTGGCGAAGCGCGTTACTCACGGCTTCGCGTGCGATTTGCAGGGCGTGAACGCGCTGGCTGAGCGACAGGCGCGCGGAGAGTTCATCATCCATTTCGACCTGCGACTGAAATGGCCGCAGGCTCTGCATGGTTTCGAGGAGATTAAAAACAGCCTGCGAAAAAGTCTGGAGCTTCAAGGCTTCGGGTTCCAGGCCGACGATGAAATTGCGCACGTCGTGGATCGTCTCGTTCAGTGCGCCCCGTGTCTGCTCGAGCCGAATGGCGGCTTCGGTTTGTTCCGGCAGAAGTTGTGTCCGAATGCCAGCGAGGCCCATCCCGGCCGCGTAGAGGGACTGAATCACGCCGTCGTGGAGATCGCGCCCCAGCCGGGCTCGTTCCTCGAGATTCTCGCGGAGCATTGCTTCGCTGCGGGCGAGGGTCTGCTCGGTGCGTCGGCGTTCTTCGATCTCCCGCTGCAAGGATTGACGTTGCGCGAATGAAGAGATCACGAGTTCAGCCACGCGTCCGAACTCGGTCTTCTCTTGGGAGAGCGGCGCCGCCTGAGTGATGTCATTGGAAGCGAGGCTATCCCGAATTCGGGCGAGGGGGCGGAGGACCCAGCGGTGCAGCGCGAGTGCGAGAGCCCCGAGGACGAGCATACCGTAGGCGATAAACAAGAGCGTCTGCAGTCCGCTGGATCGCAGCGAACGTTCGACCTCCGGCACGGCATAATCCAGGCGTAAAACGCGGACGGTGCGGCCTTGCCAGTCGTGCAGTGGGCGCAGCAACACCAACTGGCCGGCGAGCTCGGGTGTCCGGGCCAAAGCTTCGGTGGAACGTAGCGAGAGCGTGCTCTCCGTGAGTTTCGCGAGTGAGGTCAACAACGCGGCATCCCATTTCCGTGCCGCTACGATCCAAGGGCGAGTGGCGTCCGTTGCGGGCTGAACTCGCCGAATGCTTAACTCGAGCATCGCCCCTTCGTGTTCGGTGAAGAAGCGAGGGCTGGGGGTCTGCGCGACCAGTCCGACAAACTCCTCCGCGCTCAGAGGCAGTTCCGGTGGCGTGCTCCTGTCCGTCACGGATGCCTGCAGGCGCACCTGCCCGTCATCCGCGACCACCCAGAGTGCGTGTAAGTTGGCCTGGTCGAGACTCGTGATGATCTTCTGTCGCGCGAGATCGGGGTCCGCTTGAGCGATCATCGCCGCGAACTCCATGGAGTGGGCAAAGTCCGCGACGGCTAGTGGGAGCTCCCGGCTCACCGCGTCGAGCCAGTGGTTCAGCATCAGCGATCGCGCTTTGCGATCCTCCTCCAACAGGTCTTCCCGGGTCGAGCGCTCAAAGGAGCGGAGCGCGACTAACGTGATCAGGAAACCCCCGAACGACAAACTCAATAGCAGAGTGAAGCGGAGTCTGATACTCATCGTGGTTGCGGAAAGACCCTAGAGCGCGCTGGGTGACGTGCCAAGAGAAAGGAGGCGGACTCCGTGTAAACCGCAGTGCCAGGGTCGGGGAAACCGGGGGACGCGTCTGGGAATTGGGGGATGAACCAGTATTGGGATGGCTTAAATCGTGGTCCTGCTGACTTCAGTCAATCCAGGAACGCTTCCCATGCGGCCTCCGCCTCAAGTCGATTGTTGCTGGCAGAGTCCGGCCCCGAGAGCGACGGAACAGGGAGGCTGTGAGGGGCTGTGAGTAGCTTAAATGAAAAAGCTCAAATGAAAAACCCCTTGACTCTCCCTCTGGCGTTTGAGTCTTTGTCCAGCTACAAATTTTAGAACGACCATGGCCAACACCAAATCTGCCATCAAAGCCGCGCGCAAAACTGTGCGCCTCACCGAACGTAACCGTGGCACCAAGACCCGTTTGAAGACCCTGCGCAAGCGGCTCGACACGGCGATTGCCTCCAAGGATTCCGCCGGAAGCAAGACCGCTGCGGCGGACTACGTTTCCGCCATGGACAAGGCCGTGAAATCCGGCGTCGTCCATAAGAACGCTGCCTCGCGCGCCAAGTCGCACGCAGGTAAGGTGTTTGCCGCCAAGTAAGTGAGGGCGCGTTCGCTCGCGCTTTTGCCCCGCCTCCTTTTTGCCCTGCACGCGCAACGTGCAGGGATTTTTTGTGTTTAATGGTCGCGGGCGAATCGCGAATCACGCGCGATGGCGCTTGCTCCGCCTCGGATTCGGCTTTTTCCCCGCGCCATCCGAAATCGCGCGTGAATAGGAATTGAGCTTGGCCGCGGCATCCGTGTGATCCGGCGCTGACGTGGTCGATCGAGTAGAGCTTCATCTGATGCGGCACGCGGAATCCGCGTGGCAGGCGGTTATTCGCCCCTGGCTTGAGGCGGGGCGTGGCCGTTTGGAACGGAGTTATGTGATCGTTGCCTCGCGTGGACAGGCGCATGGTTTAAAACAGCGCTGCCTGGCAGAGAAGGTTGCCCTGCTTGGGGTGGAATTTCTCACCCCGGGACTCGCGCGACAAAAATGGACCGCACGACAGCGCGAGACCGCGCCCTCGATTGGGCGTGAGCTGTTGCTGCTGGGCTTGCGTACGTTGGTCGAACGCCGGCTTCGGGCGACGCAACCGGAAGAGCCCGAGTGGGGGTTCTGGAAAAGTTTGCAGAGCGATGCCGAGCGCGCGCTCAATGACTTCGACGAAGTATTAAAAGCCGGGTTGACCGCCGGGGATTTCCCCAGCGAACCTTTGCGGACAGTCTTGGTGGAACTTGTCGCCTGGGTCACCGCGCGCGGTTACCGGTTGGCGGCCGTCGAGGCGAAAAAGGCGGCGCTCGAGCCTCTCCCGGAAAACACGGAGCCCCTTGCTGGTCGCGTGCTCGTGGCGGGGCTGGGCGTGGAAATGTGGGGCGAGTTTTTTAACGTCTGGGCCTTTGTGCGCCGATGCGAGGTGGCGACGGTAATCCTGCCCGAACCTGAATTTCGCGAAGGCCCGGCGCACGATGAGCGCTGGGTTGAGCTTTGGGGGAGCCTGCTCGGGACCGAGGGGCTG
>CAYVDZ010000131.1:0-515 GCA_964450575.1 uncultured Opitutus sp. | reverse complement strand
GTCGTCGTTGGTCATGCGGAAACGCTGGTCGGCCTGGGCGCGCACCTGATAGGTGCGGTCGAACAGGTTGAAGTCGTTGACGTAGGCCGAGCCGAGATTGACCTCGAGCGCCTCGAAGATGTTGGCGATCGGCACGTTGAGCATCTGCGCCTTCTGGCGATCGATGCGGAGGAACCGGAGATGACGTGCGAAGCGGTCGGCGCGATCTGGGGTCGGCAACGCAGCGACCCGGCGCCCTCCGCGCGCATCCTCGTAGGCCGGACTCGGGCCGATGAGATGAACCTGGTGGCGGCCGACATTGCGCGACTGTTGGAGGAAGGAGCAGAGAATATTGCGGTCATCTTTCCGCGGCCCGACGCCGCGCATCTTCAGCTCACGCGTGAACTCGCGGCGCGGGGCGTAGCGTTTGCCGATTTGCTGGAAGCGGCGGCTCCGCCTCCAGTGGAAGCGCAAGCGCTGCGGGCGCTCCTTCGTTTCTACGAGCGGGGCGCACGAGTGGAGGATCTTCTCGGGCT
>CAYVDZ010000130.1:0-10169 GCA_964450575.1 uncultured Opitutus sp. | reverse complement strand
CTCGACTCTGACCCCGACTCTGACCCCCGGCGGGTTGTATCGCCTTTGGCGCTGGCTGCGACGGGACGGCGGATGATCTGGATCACCTGCCCCTGCTCCTGGCGAAACTCCGGTGGCGGAAGTCCCGCGGTGCGGCAGAGCTCAATCATGTCGAGCGTGCCCGTGCCGGCGCGCTCGATGTAGCGCGTCAGAAACATCGGCTCGGCGATCAGGGGATTGCGCGGGATGGAAGGGTGCGGGCGATGGAGCGCTTCTGCGGTCAATGGCGGAGGCAGTTCCCCGGGGTTCCAGATTTCGAGCCGGTCGGCGAAGAGCATCACTTGAACCGACGCATTCGAGGCGTAGTCGCGATGGGCGACGGCGTTGACGATCGCCTCAGAAACGGCGTCCGGCGGAAGCTCGTATTTCTCCGGCGCCTGATTGCTCTGGACGCGGGTGCCAACTTCGCGATCGAGCTTGGACAGGACGAAGTCCACCGCCTGATCGACGAGTTCAAACACGGTGCCGTTGAAACTGCTGTAGGCCGGGATCGGCTTGCGGATCTCCGTGCCGTGAAAGCGGAGACACTTGACGAAGGAAGTCGGCAGGAACCGCTGGGGCTCGTCGCCGAACAGCAGGACGGCGGCATGGCTGGGGTGATCGCCGTCGAGCAGGTTCAGGTGAACCAAGGCATCCTGCATCGGCGTCTCGGGCCCTAGAGCATAGCCGCGGCGGCTCTGGGCGAGACGCAGAAAGACTTCCACCTTCTTGAGCGAGAGATCGGCGAAGGTGGCCCGTGGGCAGGCGGCGGCATCAAAAGGCAGGGAGCGAATTTTACCCGTGCGCATCAAGTGGGCCACGAGGCTGGCGTAGAGACCCGACGTAAGCTCGGGCAGGGTCGAGAAGCGTCGGCGGACCACCTGGGCCGAAGCCCGGCGGATCAGCGCCTGCATCCTGGGATGGCGCGAGGCGTCGGAGGTGCCTTGGACAAAGACCAAGCGCTCCTTGCCGGCGGCGGTCGCGCGATCGAACTCGCGCTCGGTGGGAGAAAGGCCGGTCGTGTCCTCGATACCGTAGGTCTGGCCGAAGAGCCCGACGTACAGAGAGCAGCCGTCCACTTCGGCAAGATAGACTTGATCGGCCCGCTGATCCGAGGCGGGAATATCCTCAAAAAGAAAGACATCAAAGAACTGCGACAGCAGCGGGTCATTTTGCACAAAGCTCTTCAGTGCGCGCCGCTCCGCCTCCAACTCCTTTTGCACGGAGCTGACGAAGATGCGGGCGCGGGCGTTGACCGAAGCCATGGATGTCAGGAAATGATGACCGGACCGTCCTTGAGCTTCGATTCTATGCTGGTGCGCGCCGCAGCGAGCCACCGGTCAAGTTCCGCGGAGTTGCGAAGGGTAGCCGAGGGCAGGGAAACATGCTGGGCCTTGGGCTCGAGCAGGCGTGCTGCCTCGGCCAGCAACTTGTCCACGCGGCCTGCGACGGCATCAGTGCGGTCGCTCCATTGGTGGAGAGGGATGCGGGCGAGCGCGGCGAGTAACTCCTCCTCGCTGCTGATCGAAGAACCGTCCGCTTCCGGCACGGGTGAGGCCGCCAGAAGCTGCTTTTGCTGGTCGGCCGTAAGTTTCTTCCACGTATCTGCACCTTCCAGCCGCTGGATTTCCTTTGCCCGCACTTCCCCATAATGCCGGCGGCACGCGGTCAGGGCAGAGCGCAAGGCGTCGGACGCCTGACGAATGAGGGGCGAAACGTGGTCCGTCGCGTCGAGCAGACGGCGGTCCTGCAAGATCGCATTGGCGGAGGCGTGGACGGGATCGAGAGCGGCCAAGCCGGGACCGCACTTGCGCAACGCTTCAAGACCAGTCCACAGGGGAACGCGGGTGCCGGCGAGTTCGGCGAGTTTCTTCCAGTCGGTCCCCCACTGTTTCAGTTGGTTGTGTTGCGCAAGAATCTCTGCCAGTTGCTCATTGCCCGACAGGCGACGGAGATCATCGACCGAGGTCACCACGGGACGTTGCGGCAGCGGGGCTTCACCGCCCGCCGCGTAGCCACATGCCAGCAGTCGCTCCGAGTATTCGCGGGCCTTGACGTTGAGGTCGTCGTTGTTGCGGCAGACGACCCCGAGAGATTGGAAGAGGCCCTTGAGGGCGATCTTGTCCTTGGCCGACAAGGTGACTGACTCCGTGCGGAAGCTCGCCTTGGCGATGCGCGGGTGGTCGAGTTGCTTGGCACTGATGGCCTCCCCACTCTTGGCGTCGGCCGCAAGCAGGCGACCTGACGCACAAAGACAAACGAGTGCTCCGTGAACGGCGTCCTTGTCCCAGCCATAAGGTGAACGCTGGAAATGGGAGAGAATTTGGCGGCCCTCTTTGCCGGCACCGATGTGATGGAGAATTTCTTTGCAGACAGGGTGTTCGTCCGTGTTGCCCTTCCAACCGAGGGCGTTGAGGGGAGAGTCGTCGCCTTGGCGGGCGCGATTTGCAGCGACCTCCCAGCCTTTGAAGTCGGCCTCGGCGAAGCGGGGAAACAGGCGCGTGAGGGCGTCGTTCGCACCATCCTTCACTTTGTCCAGGAGCTCAAGTGCGTGGAGTTCCACTCCGCCGCCCTTGAAGACCTTGGCCTCCGCAAGGATTTCCTTGAGGATGCTTTCCACGGCCCGTTCTGCGTCGCCTTTCCGCGAGAGCATCGCCGCTTGGGCCTCCTCTGCGGAGCGGGTGGTGGGCGCGCCCTTGATATCGAGCACTGCATCGGCCGCCTTCATGCGGATGAGGTTTTCGCGCAACACGTCCTCTTTTTGCTGGGGCAACCAGGCAAACAGCACGGCGCTGTCCGGGCCGGCCTCGCGAGCCTTGCCCTGCACGTGCTTGGCATCCACCTCCCAACCGTCCCGCACCCAGAGAGGAATCACTTGCTCCGAGTTCTCCGGAGCCTCCGAGCCAAAATGGATAAGCAATTCGCGCGTGGTCTTGGTCACACCCTGTTGCAGGCGGAGAGAATCCAGCGCGTCGTCCACGTCGGCGCGTAGCCGTGCCTTACGCTCCTGGGCGATGGACGCGACCTCACCGCGCACCTTGGCAATGTGGACACGAAGCAAGTCGTCCCACTCTGCGGATTCCTTCGTCTGTAGATTGTATTCGCTGCCGTCGTTAAGGAGAACCGAGGCGTCCACCAATTCCTTCAGGAGAGCGGGGACTTCGTGGCGGATCTTGGCACCATCGGCGGCGAGATCCTGCACCAGCAGGTCGGCAATCATCTCCTCGTTGGCCCGCAAGCCGATGTCCATGCCCTTGTCGCGGCTCAGCTTCCTGATCAGAAACACCAAGCCGCAAATGCGCGCCTTGAGTGCGCCGGACGTGGTTCCGTCCGCTTTCAATTTGATGATCCGATCGCTGACTTCGCGCGAAAGAATTCCCTGCTGCACCAGTGCGGTCTGCTGCTGAAAAAACATGAAGTCACCCGCGATGACATGACCGACCTTTTGGTCGGCCACATCGCGGAGTGCCTCGTGAGTGATACGGAGCTGGGTGCGAAGGAGGGAACTGCTGCCTGAGGGATCAACGGCATGCAGGGCGTTTTCCCAAAAGCGGCGGCGCGTCGGCAGTATCGGATAATCGGTTACGAGCCACTGGCGGTCGGCGCTGGTCGCGGCGATGCTGCTTTTCGCCAGTTGCCGGGAGATTTCTCCCGAGTTCTTCTCCAGCTCGGCCTCCAATTGGGCGACCCCCTCGGGCTTCTTGGCCAGAAGCACCTTGCGCGTCACCGTCTCCACGTCCGCATCGGACAGCTCGACCCGAATCGTGAAGCGGTCGCGTAGCCAGGAAAACTGCGGCGTGTCGGTGCTGAGTGCGTTTTGCCCGGCGCCAACGACCAGTACCCGGGAGCCCATCTGCTTATTGAGAGCCTCGGTGAGTTCGGTGATGTCGCGCGAACGGTCCTTGTTGTCGCCGATATAGTGCTGCACCTCATCGAGCACGACCACCGTGAGTGGAATCTCGCCCTTGCCTGGGATGACGAGGGCGTCCTTGGCGAGACTCACGAACTCGCTGGTGATGACATCGGTCTTGTTCGGAAACTGTTGGCGGAGCAGCTCACGAATATCCTTGTCGTCGCCGAGACCGGGATCGCAAGCGAGCAGCGCCTTGCGGAGGTGAGCGCTGACGTAGAGGTCATTGAGCTCACGTCGAAAATCTTTGCCAGCCGCGCGAACGTGGTCCTCGACCCGCTCGTAGTAGCCTTTGTCGCGCAGGAAGAGGCAGAACTTGGCCTGATTATAGGCGGCCGGCAGACCACACCCGCGAAAAATGATTCCGAGGACGGTGAGTCGGGCACTCTCGCCGGATCCTTCCGGCATCGTGCCCGAAACCGCAAAAACCCCGCCCTTCGCGCGCTTGCCCTGATTGTCCAGTTCCTTGAGTTGGGCGAGCACGTCCTTGGGCAGATCGGGCGCCAATCCCCGGGCCGTGGCACCGTCCTTGAATGCCGTGTTGCTCCAAAGGTGGCAGAGCATCTTCAACAAATGGGATTTGCCCGAGCCATAGAAACCGGAAACCCAAGCGGCTCGCTGAGTGGCAGAGCCGAGGTTTTCGAGAAAAGACGAAAGGATACGATTCAGACCGGCGGCGTATTGGCCCTCGCACACAAAGTGCTCCAGCTCGTAGCGGAGCATCTCCTCGGCGCGGGGATCGTCGGCATCGTTCAGGATTCGGGCCTGGCCGTCGTTGACGAGATTCGCCGTCTTGGGGTCGCGCCGGAACAGCTCGGAATTTTTCATGTATAAGCCACTTCGTTGAGGGTAATAGGCAGCGACATGTAGCCCCAGCCGTCGCGGGCATCGAGTAGATGATAGTTGTTCTTGTCGTAACTGCCGGGGAAATACAGCACCAGCCGGCCAGGAATGCGGGCCTCGATGTGTTTGAGAACAGCCGAAACACGAGCGAAGCCGAAAAGCGTGCCGACCCCAAACACTCCCACCGCATCTTGCTCTGTCGTCGTCTCCAGCCGCGCGCTGATTATTGCAGCCACATGAGCCGTGAAATCGGACTCCAGCTTTTGCCGCAGATCCTCGGGATAGGCGAAGTAGTCCGCCGCGTATTCCTGGGCTGCCATCCACTCGGGGAAAACGTTATCCAAATCGATCCTTTCCCAGCCGTGCCCGGCTTTTTCGCAGGCCTGCTGAAATAACTCGCGCTTGGCGCGGAGCCGGCGCTCCTCCTCTTTCGGGTAGACGACGAAAAGAGTTCGCTCGGAGGGCGCGAGATTACGCGACCATGGGAGCGAAATGTGCTCCTCGAATTTCTTGGCGAGCTGTTCAATCCTACCCATGGGAGGCCCTTTCAATTTCCTGACGGGTGAGCAAATCGGGGAAGTTTATTTCCACGACCTCTTCGGCCTGACGATAGCGCATGAACCCCGCCATCGAGGAACGAGCGGCAATGTTGGCGAGGGTCTCAGGGGCGGAGTCCAGCACGTTACACCAGTTTGTGCGGAGGAGCGACGGCCCGCGCAAGCCTTGTAAATAGCCAAGAAACAGCGACATGGTCACAGAAGCAGGAGTCGGCGTGATGTGCTGCCGGCGCTTGAGTGTCCGCCCACTGAGATGTCCGGATTGGGTCCAGCTGGAAGCGGCGTTGCGCACCACCTTGTCGAGAGTGGACTCGTTGAGCCTCGATCCCGCATACAAGCGGAGGGCGGTCGCAATGGCATCGCGATCGAAGCTCTGCCCAGTGCGCAATCCGAGGACAGCCGGCGCGGTGGCGCGGAGCAGCGGATCCCGCGCGAGACTGCACAGCAACGCGAGCACAGCCTGAGACTCGCGGTCGACCGCCCAGAGGCGGGATAGAGCGCGAAAAATCGGGACCGAGGTATCGAGGGCGTAGAGTTCCGAGAGACGCTGCGCCGTCAGACGGCGAGTGGAAGCGGTCGATTTCCCCAAGACATTGTCTTCAACGATTGCCCGGACGAAATCATCCCTAGTCGCGCCGACCTCCACTGCCGCTAACAGAGCGGAAAGCTCTTCGACCATAATGGTCCGACTGGTGTGGGTGCCGCTAGCACCTGACTTGAATCCAAGAAACTCCGGGTAAGAATCCGTCGCCATCTAGCCGGCAAACTTGCCGGCTAAACACCCGCTGTCGATTTAATTCGTTGCTACAGAGTGCGGGGGTCATCGATTCGGACGTGGTTTTTGCGGTGACACGCACTTGGGGTGCGAAATTCAGGGCAATCAGGCCGGGGCGAAATTGAGCCTTTTGCGTGTTGCAGGTTCCGTGTTGATGCAACGTACCTCAGGCTGAACCCACGGGTCCGGGAGCCCCTCGCCGCCAGCCACGTCCCGGCATTGGAAGGCAAACTCGCATCCAAGCGCTCAATGGGATCGACGACGTCGACGCCGCGCTCCGCGTAATGAACCGCCCAGTATTTTGCGATCGACACCTCCAACTCCTACGGTGACGCCGCCGGGAGCTTCATCCTCGTGCCCTCAGCCACTTCCGGCGGTCGGGGTCGACACTGTAGCGGAGACACCGGTGGCCGATATATCTGGAAGCCACGTAACCCTCGTAAAAATTCTCGTTCTTCTTCCTATCACCTTTCTGCCGCCGAGCGCCTCCGGCTCGATTTTCGAATCCAAGACCGTCATGCCTAAGCTGCGCACTTCGCCTCGCGACTCCTAACGCATGACTACAGGTAGTTGGCACACTTTCTGGATCGCTGTCTATTTCGCGCTATTCGCTGTGACCGCTGGGCTGCTCTATCTTTACTACGCACGACGGCAACAGTCGAAGCCGCCTCTGGAATTCAAATTTCTGCGCGGACCGGGCGAGTCCCTGCGACAACGAGGCGCCAAGTTCGATGAAGATTTGATCATCATGTTGCCGTTCGCCGGCCTCGCACCGATTGTTTCGGCGCTGCTCACTTACGGGCTGCTCGTTTGGATCAGCCCACGGATGAGACTCGCTGTTGGGTTAACGATCGTCGCGATCGTTGGAATAGGTGTGCTTGTTTTATCGATGCGGTGGTTTTTGCGCCGGCAGTTCCGCGCCCGCAACGATCGCCTCGGCTATCTTGGCGAGCGAGCGGTGGGTGAAGCCCTCGACGCCCTCAGTCGGGATGGCTTTCGTATCTTCCACGATATCCCAGCCGATTCAGGCGGGCACACGTTCAACGTTGATCACGTCGCCGTCGGGCCCCACGGGGTGTTTGCGATCGAAACAAAAACGCGCCGCAAAGGACGCGCGCGTCCCGGCTACGAGGCGCACAAAGTCGCGTATGACGGCCAGCAGCTGATCTGGCCATGGGCCGAGGATCGTTTCGGACTTCGAAACGCCGAGGATAGGGCACGGTGGTTGACCGAATGGCTCAATAAAATGACGGGCTTGGGAATCATCGCCAAACCCGTTCTCGTGCTGCCTGGCTGGTTTGTTGTACCCAAAGGCGTCGGTTAGGTGACGGTTGTAAACCACAAGCAAGTCGCCGGCGCCATCCTCCGCGCGCCAAGCGGTGTGCTCACAGGTGACCAGGTGGGGCTCATCGCCCGCCAGCTCGACGCCCGATGCCGTGACGTGGAGGACTAGTCGCGCATCGCCCCGGGCGCGAAAATCCTTCGACCGGTCGAGATTAATAGTCTTAAGCTGAACCGGCCGGTACGAACGTTCGACCGTACGCAAACCCGTGGTTTAGCTAATCGCGAAAACGGCTCCTCCGAGTGTCCAGACGACTGCGGGTTCAAAACCCTCAGGCCAGGCGTGGACCCAGCTCAATTCCCTATCACGATTCATGACATGACCCCGTCCTGCCCCCCCCACGGCTTAGTTAGCCCGACTTCCGCAACTGGAGGCAAAGGGCGGCGGAAGTGATTGATGAGTCGTGAGGCGGGACAGTAACGTGTAACTCTGGGAGTTCTGTGTCGCAGCAGCCGACACAGGACTCCTGTTGAACAAGCCCGGGAATGACCAGCAAGTGCGAACGCTTATGCGCTTTGTATTTGGCGAGAGAAGACCGGCCGGCGGAACTCTCGGGCAAAATTGTGGATAGACCCCATCTGATTCGACCCACTCAGTCGATCGATCACTGTGGATCTCAGCGCGTACACTCGGTTTGAAGGCTTTTGTATACTATATTGGGAGACATCGGCATCACTCCGCCCGGCCCCACTGGCAATGCGGAGTCGAGGGCGGGAGTAGAGTTTGACGCGAAGTCGCTTCACGCTGAACAGGAGGGGGGAGCGCGGGAGTTGGGCGACGCAGACCAGCGTGAACGTCTGGCAGTGCGGGCACCGCAAGTGCCATGACGGCTCTTCGCTCGCCGGCCGGACGATAATCAGCGCGGCGAGCAGCGTTTCAACGAGGATCCGGCGTCGCTTCGCCGCTGGATGCATCCAGCCGAAATAGCGCACCGGGTGCTGCCCGGGCGGAGGCACGTGCTGCAGGTAACGGCGCATGAACTCGTCGGCGGCGAGCGTGCATTCCACTGGCCGCTGGGTGGCTGAATCAGTGTACCGGAACGTCACGCTCTGGTCGTCGGCGCGGACGATGCGCTCGTCACTGATGGCCGTCCGCCGCACGTAACGGGCGAGATATTTGACAACGTTCGCACCCGAGCCGGCGGGCCGACAGTGGACCCACCAGCCTTCGCGCTAGGACACCGCGGGCACTTGCGCGTGCAGTTCCGGCGCCGCTGTGCGCAACGCCTCGTCCATTCCCTGGCGCAGCGCGCACTCCACGGCCTTTTTTGGCAGGAGCCAGTCCGGGTGCGTGCCGCCCGCCATGTGCGATCGGCGCAGAGACCCCCGCCCGGGATAATGAAGTGCCAATGCGGATGCGACTGGAGTTGCCGCCCCCATGTGTGTAATACGCCGAGCATGCCCAACTCGGCTCCGAGATGCCGCGGCTGGCAGGCGACTATTTGCAGCACGCGCGCGGCCTGCTGGAAGAACAGATCATGCAGCAACTCCGGCCGCGCGGCGAAGACTGGGCGAAGGTCCTCCGGCACAGTAAAGGTCACCAGAAAATACGGTACTGGAAGGAGTCGCTCCATCTGCTTTTGCGTCCACTCCGCGGTGCGCTCCCCGCCGCAGCGCGGGCAAGCCCGGTGATGACAACTATGATACGCGAAATCGGCCTGGTCGCATGCCGTGCAGCGATAAAGATGCCTGCCCAAAGCAGGCGTGCGGCAGCGTATAATCGCGAGCAAGGCGCGGCGTTGCGCCGGCGTGAGTGGATACGAACCATCCAACCACGCCGGCGCCTGCCGGGTCAGCCAATCAGCCAAAACGGACATCGCGCGGGAGCGACGCGCAGAATGTGGCTAGAGAGCGGAAGCGGGTTTCAATTTTTCGAGGGCCACGCGGGCGCTCGCTTCGTTGACTGCCGTCAGGTGCGTGTAAATGACGGTCGTTTCCAGTGAGGCGTGGCCGAGATACGCGGAGATGAGGCGGATGCTCACGTTTTCCTCCAGGAGGTGGGTGGCATACGAATGCCGCAGCGGGTGGACGCAAATCCCCTTCGGCAGGCCGGCCCCGGCCACCGCCAGCCGCATACAATGCTGAATCGAAGGGATGCTCATCGGCTTCGACCGCCGCCGCAAGATGTGCCGACCCAGCGGGTGCGGCGTGCCAGCCCCGGCCGACGCCGGGAAAGATCCAACGCGAATGCCGGTGGGTCTTCCACCACGGCCGCAGTTCAGCGAGCATCCACCCCGGCAGTGGCACGTAGCGGTCCTTGTTTCCCTTGGCCTGCCGGATGTGCACGCGTTCTCCGCCGCGCAGGTCGCCCACCTCGAGCTTAACCGCTTCCCCAACCCGTAGCCCGCAGGCGTAGATCAGGCGCAACACCACGCGAAACCGCTCTTCACGGATCGCCGCGAAGAGCCGCGCCACTTCCTCCCGCGTCAGCACTTGCGGCAGGCGTTGACGATCCGGACTACGCACCAGGTCGAACAACTTCCAGTCGCGCCCCAGGTGCAACCCGTAGTAGACGCGCAGTGCCGCGACGGCCGTGCGGATCGACGACGGCGCATACGCTCGCTGCTCCTTCAGGTGCAAGACGTGCGCTCGCACGTCCGCCTCGTCGAGACCGGCGGGATCGCCACCGAAGCGCCCGGCGAGTCGACGCAGAACCCTTATATATCCAAGTTGAGTAGACGCAGCGAGACTGCGCAGTTTGAGCAGCTCCGCAAAGCGGACCAGC
>CAYVDZ010000129.1:0-10246 GCA_964450575.1 uncultured Opitutus sp. | reverse complement strand
TTGCACACGATCGTGCAGGGTTTCACGTTTCTGGGATTTCCCCTCGTGGGGATTGGTCTTGATCAGCTGCTCGGCGGGTGGGCGAGTGCGGATTTGCGGCTCGGGTTTCTCTTCCTTTGCGTTTTGCCGTCAACGGTCTCCTCTTCGGTGGTGCTGACCGCGGTGGCCGGTGGCAACACCGCCGGAGCGATCTTCAACGCTGTCGCCTCAAGTTTGATCGGCGTGTTCGTCACGCCGTTGTGGGTGGCATGGCTCATGAAATCCACGGGCCAGTCGATCGCGCTCGGCCCGGTGGTACTCGAGATTGTAGTGCTTCTTCTGTTACCTTTTTTTGTTGGACAGATACTGCGCCCTTGGTTGCGCGCCTGGGTGGATCCCCGCAAACGCATCCTGGCTAACGTCAGTAGCGGGATAATTCTCTTCATCGTTTTTGCGGCGTTCTGCAATTCCGTGGAAAGCCGCATTTGGTCGCAACAGGGTTCGCCGTTGGTACTGGCCGCGGTCATTGGAACAATCGTGGTATTCGTGGTCGTGATGATCCTCGTGGTGCTGCTCGCGAAGGCCGGACGGCTATCTGAGGGTGACCGGATCGCCGCGCTTTTTTGCGCGCCGCAAAAGACCCTGGCCTCCGGCGTGCCGATGGCGAAAGTCATTTTCGGGGCCCACCCCGCACTCGGAGTGATCCTGCTGCCGGTGATTTTATATCATCCGCTGCAACTGCTCGTCCACGGCGTAATGGCCAGCCGCTTCGCGCAACGCGCCGGGCGTTCCGCCGGCCGATGAACCGCAGGGGAGGGAGTCGCGGCACGTTCGGGCAGGGGCGAGTTGAACGGGTATGCGGGATCGATTCCGAGTGCGCGCATTGAGCGAGGGCGTGGATGAGTCAGGTGCAATATTCGAGGACTGCATTCAGTTCCCCGGCAGAGATGTCTTTTGCGGCAGCCGCCGTTTGGTTTTGCGCTCCATGGAGAGCCCTTAACGCTCAACTTTATGAAGTCGGTTCAGTCCCGGAAAAATCAGTCGCGAAAAATCAACCGTAGCTCCAGCAAAGCAGACGCGCGGCTTCTCACGCAACTGACTCGAGACTGGCAGGTGTTGTGTCACGAGATTGGCGAGCGCCGGGCCGGCACCGACGGCGAATGCCGCGCCGCCGACTATATTGTTGAGCAACTGCGCGTGGCCGGAGCGGACGATGCCCGGTCGGAGGTGTTTCCTTGTACCAGTGTGCGGAAGATCGCCTCGAAGGTGATGGAGCCGCGCGGCCGCGGCTGGCGGGCGGTGGAGTCGGCCGCGCTCGTGGGCGCGCCGTCCACGCCAGGCCCGGGGATGGTGGAAGGACCGCTGGTGTGGCTCGATTTTCCAGAGGAGGCGCCGCGGCTGCGACCGGCGAGCTTGCGCGGGTGCATCCTCGCCCTGTTCGGTCCGCTGCCCACGTCCCTCGACCTCCATCGCCGCCTGCTCGCCGCGGAACCGTTGGCCGTGGTACACGTGGACGAGCGGTTGCCGTTTACCTGGACGAAGAATGACGGGGTGTATCCGTATTGGGCTCAGCATTACGGGATGTTGCCGACCGTGACCGTTCCGTATCAGGAGGCCTGGCGCTGGAAGCGCGAAGGTGTCGCGCGGCTTCGCGTCAGCGTGGTCGTAGATCCGGTGGCGGCGGAATCACAGAATGTCATCGCGACGTTCCCCGGCACGGATGCCTCGCTGCCGGCCCTGGCAATGAGTGCGCATCACGATACCCAGTGCGGCAATGTGGGCGCGGACGACAATGCGTCCGGGGTTCTGGGCGTGCTGGCGCTCGCGCGAAAACTTCACGGAAAACGCTTTCGACGCTCCCTGCAGTTTTTGTCGTTTGGCACGGAGGAGCAACTTTCCGTGGGATCAGCGGCGTTTGTGCGCGCGAATGAGGTGACGCCGCGGACCACGGGTTTGTTGGTGAACCTCGACAGCGTGGCGTCGCCGTTGGGGCATTTTGAGATGTGGGTCGCGGGAAGTGAGGCCTTGGGACGATTTGCGGCAGAGGCACTCGCCAAACGGGAGGTCCATGTCCGGGTGCGCCGCGAAATTTCGCCGTTCTTCGATACGTTCCCGTTCAATCGGGCGGCGATTCCATCGCTCGGATTCATGCGGCCCAATTTTCCCGGAGGGCGCTGGCAACACCATAGCAGTCACGATTCGCTGGCGAACGTGTCGGTCGAAGTGTTGGCGAAACTGGTGGAAGGGATCGCGCCTCTGGTGGCTGAGCTGGCGGATCGGGTGCGCTGGCCGTTTGGATCGCGCCTTACGACCGGGCAGCAGGCACAGGCGCGAAAGCTCGGGCGCGAGCTGTTGGGTGGTTAGAGCTCATCATGAACAGAGGTGTCGGTGTGAAAGTCTGCTGAAAAACGGTTAGGACGTAGTGAAAGACCAAAATGTGCGCATTACGCGCCAAGGGACGCGTTGCGCCGCGGAAGGATTTAGTGTAGAGTAATCCCATGAAAACGATCCTCGCTCCACTCGACTTCTCGAAAGTCAGCGAGGCGGTTGTGGCGGAGGCGACCGCTCTTGCCCGTGCGTTGGACGGACGCGTTGTTTTGTTGGCGGTCGTTCAGCCGCCGGTGGTGAATTATGAATATGCGGCGGTGATGGATAATCTCGCGGAAATCACAGCTGCCGGAGAACGGAACGCGGAACGGCGTCTGGCTGAAATCGAGGAAAAATTGAAAGCAGCCGGAGTTCCCTCTGAATCCGTTCAGGTGGTGGGTGGCCCAATTCCGCTCATTATTGAGCAGGCCAAAAAAGTGGACGCCGACTATATCGTGATGGGGTCGCACGGACACACCGCATTCTACGATCTGCTCGTGGGGAGCACAACGCATGGGGTTCTCATGCGCGCGCCCTGTCCGGTGGTCATTATTCCGGCGCCGCATCAAGCGAAGCGGTCGGCCGCAACATAAACTTTGGGTATGTGGGAACGTAGGGCGCGGGCGTGGGGCCCGCGCCCATTTTTTTGGACGTGAATCGGGGAGTTCCCTTGCTGATTCCTTCAACCGGCGAAGACTAAAACGCCTGAGACGCGCAGCGGCCGTAGGTGGATTTCGGCTCCACCGCTGTTCATGCCGACCCAGACACCTTTGAACCGAAACGAAGCGGGGCGCGTGCGAAGTGGTTCACGCGGTGCTCGCGCCCCCGGACGAACCCGTTTCGCGTCGATCAACTTCTCCGAGGTAGGGCCTGCCGAGTGCACGGCTGGTTTTGGGGCTACCAGTGTCCTGTAGTGTAAAACCCCGGATCGACCAGTTTTATGTCGCATATGCGACATGAAACTGGTCGAAGGCAAAGGCGGCGCAGGGTCGCCATGACTACTGTAGTTGTTTTTGGATACGCCGCAACGGAGAGGCGATGCCAAGGCGCCCGCGCGGTTCGTGCGGGGTAGGAGTCTGGGAATACAGGAGGAATCGATCGAACGATGCCGGCCTTTAGGCGGGTTTACGCGTTTTGAGGTACGGAGTCGGCATGGAGCAAGAGATCGAAATCTCCGCCCTCAGTCGTGCTTTGCGCCTGCCAGAGTTTCGCGTAGCGGCCGCCGGCGGCGAGCAGTTCGCGGTGCGAGCCGCACTCGAGAATCCGTCCATGATCCAGCACTACGATCATGTCTGCCCGCCGGATCGTGGAAAGACGGTGGGCAATGACGAGCGTGGTGCGATTCGAAACAAGGGTTTCAATTGCGGTCTGGATCGCTGCCTCCGTCATCGTGTCCACACTCGCCGTGGCTTCGTCGAGAATGATCAGGGGCGGGTTTTTTAGAATCACGCGGGCAATCGTCAGGCGCTGTTTCTCGCCTTGGGAGAGCCGGATGCCCCGTTCTCCCACGGCGGTGTGCATGCCGTCCGGCAACCGTTGGACAAAATCAAACGCGGCCGCGCCCCGCAGCGCCTCGGTGATATCGTCGTCCGTGGCTGTCGGCTGCGCGAGCCGGAGATTATCGGCGATTGTGCCGTTGAATAAGAACGGTTCCTGCGCCACATAGCCGATGTGTTGGCGAAGCGCATCCAGATTGAGCTCGCGCACATCGATGCCACCGACCGTGACCCGCCCGGCGGTTACGTCGTAATACCGCAGCAGGAGATTGGCGATGGTGCTCTTGCCCGCGCCCGTATGACCGACCAGAGCGGTGACTTTTCCCTCGGGTAACGTGAGCGAGAACGCGTTGAGTACGGCCGGCCGACCTGGATAGGTGTGGGCAACGGACTCGAATCGTACGGTGGGCACTCCCTCGGGAAAAGGTTTGGGGTGGGCTGGCGAGGCGATGGTCACCGGGTGATCGAGAATCTCAAACACGCGGTCGCTCGAGGCCCGGGCCGCGGAGAAAAGGTTGTTGAGATTATTCAGCTGGCTGACCGGCTGATAGAGCAGCGAGCAATACGCGAAGAATGCGACAAACGCTCCGATCGTGAGTTGACCCTCCATCAACATGAGTCCGCCCAGTCCCATCACTGCGACCGCGCCGAGGCTGGAGATAAAATTGGTGCCGGGTCCGTGCAGCGACCAGCGGTACATCGCGCGTAATGTGGTATCGCTCAGGCGATGCGCAGCGCGAGAGAATCGCCCGCGCTCCCGCTCCTTCAAGGCGAACGAACTGATGAGGCGGTTGCCTTGAATGTCCTCAATGAGCAGCGCGTTGAGCTCACCGGATGCCTCGCGGGTGGCTTTCCACAGTTTTCGCCCGGCGCGAAAGTGGATGCGCCCAAGCCAAATGAGGATGGGCAGCGGCGCGATGGTGAGCGCGGCGAGAAGGGGTTGTTGCGCGAACAGCAGGATGGCGATGCCGATAATCGTGAGCAGGCTGACCGTGCCTTGTTCCGTGCCGTCCAACACCACGCGCTCGAGGTTCTGCACGTCCTCGGTCACGCGCGACGCAATCTCGCCGGACTGGCGTTGATCGTAGTAGGAGACGGGAAGGTCAAGAAGCTTGGTGTGCAACTCCGCACGAAGATCGAGCAGGACTTTCTGTTCGAGGCGGTTGTTCACGCGAATCCGCAACGAGTTGAGCGCGTCGCGAAAGAAGTAACATCCCGTGAGGGCAGCGACTCCGACCAGCAGCAAGTCGCGGCGGGCGGGCGCGATGACGTCATCGATGATCCATTTGATGACCTGCGGGATCGCGATCAGAAAGAGGGTGCTGCCGATCGCCAGCGCGAGGGTAAGGGCGAAAAGGCCTTTATACCGAAACAGATAAACGGAAACGCGGCGGAAAAAATGCATGGTCAGCGTCCAACAAGAACCGCGAGGCGCGGCTCAGCAAGCGCGCGGGTAGTTTGATTCCCGAGCCGGAGGCGGCGGAGTCGCGTGCGTCGGTGTACGCCGCGCACCTACTTTCAGTACTCGCGAAGATGGTCGGCCGAGTGCCCCGTTCGCGACGACTTTGACCAAGGTTAATGTGCCGAAGGTGGGATCGGCATTTCTACGCGACGCCCGCCCCGATGGTTTCTGATCAGGTAGCGGAGAGCGGAGAGGCGCGGAGTCAAACCGCGAAAAGGCCGAATCAGCGTACTTCTTTTCTTCGGTCTGCAGGTAAATACCAGCTTCCGGACTGTGCGTAGAACGACCTGACCCCGCAGCTGCGGGGTTCGTCGGGCCTCACCGGCCATTCCAGGCGTGTCGTGCGGCACGCCTGGACAGAACAACGGCTTAGAACCGCACTGTGAGGTTCAAATCATACTGGACCGGCACGACGTAGCTATATCGATAGACGTTCGCGCCGGCGGCGAGGGTCGTGAAACTGGTTTTGCGGATCTTGCCGTTCTCGAGGTCCGTGATGTTTTTAACGCCGGCGCGGATCCGGACCTGTTGATTCCAGATTTTCTGATCGCGCATGATATAGCCGTGCACGAGATGGGTGGAACCACCGATCATCTCCTGGCCGCTGGGGATGCCGAGGAGGTAGTCGTCGCGCCAGCTGCCGTTGAGGCCGATGCGGACGCTCCGCAATGGCTTCCACGTGTCGCGCTGGAAGGCATAGTCGACGACCCAGCTGGCGGACCATGGAGAAGCGCGGGCGCCAGCGGGCTTGGTGTCGATGTCGAGTGTATCCAGCAGCGTCCTGGCTTCGTTCAGGACGGCGGGGTTCTCGTTTCCGCGGGCCACAGCGGCATCGTAGTAACCGCGGAAGCGGTCGAGGTCGGGTTCGCCCAGGACCTTGGTGCGGGCGAAGGTCAAGCGGAGTTGCAGCCCTTTCACCGGGCGAAGGTTCAAGGTCAGATCAGCGCCTTGCGAGTTCTCGGTCGACTTGTAGTAGCGTGACGCACTGCCGGTGCCTTCCTCGTTATAGATATATCGTGGATCGCCGGGCAGAACGTCGTTCGGGTTCATCAGGTCTTCGAGTTCGTCCCGATCGAGGCCGATGATACCGTTCCAAGTCAGTGCCACGTTTTGCCGGTCGATGTTAAACACGCCCAGGTTCACGTTGACCTTGTCCTCCCAGAAGCTGCCCTTGAGGCCGATCTCCTTGGTCACTCCGGTGATGGGCGGGAAGACTTCGCGATCGAACGTGCGCAGGCCTTGGAAGCGGAACGACTCCGAATACACCCCGTAGAGATTCAGGTCTCTGGTCAGCTGGACGGTGGCGCCCCCGGTCATGCTCGTGTTCTCAAGATGCAGCTGCATGTTTTCGACATACTCGCCGGGGAGGGCGTCCTTGCGGTCCGGCGGCTGAATGTCCTCGTTATAAGGACCGAACTTGCGGGCGCCGTTGTATTCATAATTCCGATTCCAATCGTGCCGGGCGCCGAGCAAGGTTTGCAGGCGGCCGTTGAAGTAGCGACCGCTGGCCGAGAACGACACCGCTGAGGCTTGGCGCCATTGCGTGCCGTCGGTCGCGCTGGATCCGCTCGGGAAGAACGCCAACAATTTCGGAGTGATGGTACTGGTTGAGGGGAGGTTGGCCGGCTTCATCGCGTCGAAGAGCTCCCGCGAGTAGAACCGTGGGTCGTCCAGGAAGAGACGGAGCCGCACCCGGTCGGCGTTCGAGTTGATCACGGAGGCGAGACCGGAGTCGATGCGATAGGTGTTGAACGTGTTGAATCGATAATTGTTCACCGAGTCCTCGCGATACTCAGCGCTCGCGACCAGCAGCTGTTGCATCCATTTCCATTTGTCGAATTTGTAGACCGCCGTGCCCCGGAACGCGTCCACTTCGTTGGCAAAGCGTTTCTCGTCGAGTTCGGATTCGATGAAGGGGCGTCCGTTCACATCGAGACTGATGGTGCTGGAGAAGGCGTTGTCGTTACGGATGGCCGTCTGCTTCTGGTGATTATAGGCCAGCTCGAGGCCGATCGGTCCGAGACGTTGTTCGACCGTAACGGAGTAAGTATCAAAGGGCCGGTTTTGGCGGTCAAACGAGCCGCGGAGATTATAGTGTTTGGGATAACCATTGAACCGGCGCGTGCCGACAATGGCGCCGGCGGCGTTGCGCATGGTAACATCGAAGTAGTCACCTTCGAGCAGCGTGGGCGAGCCGCCGGCCGGACCGTTGGAGCGATCCGCGGCAGGGAGATTCGCCCGCACGATCCATTCACCGTCGGACGTATAGTAAAGCCGGTCCGAGGTATAGGATCGCGAACGCGCCGACTGTTCCCGGATCGTCAATCCGGCAAAACCACGCGAGTTTTCGAAGTCGCCGCGCTCATATTCCACCCGGACGAGGGTATTGCGCAGCGGCTGCCAAATGGCCGCGAGGGTTTCGCCGGCGAGGCGGTACGTGGAGGCGTCCTGAAACGTGCGTTCCTCGCGGCGCACGGCATTGAACCGCATCGCGAGTCCTTCGCGCAGCTTGCGATTCACATCGAACTGAAAGCGATAGGCTCCGTTGCTGTTGTAGATGGCCGTGGCGGTGCCAAAATTTTTCATCAGTGGCCGCTTCGTGAACACCGCCGCCTGTCCGCCGGGCTCGACGTCGCCGAAAATCAGCGAGTTGGATCCTTTGCCGAAATCAATGCGCTCGACGTTATAGGTATCCGATGGAATATACCAACGGAAGTAATTGCGCGTGGCCGTCGAGCCGCTCAGCCCGCGAAACGCGATCGCGCCACTCTGGTTGTCGTTTTCCATGGTCGGCGGGGCCCAGGCGTTGGCCACATAGTTGGCGACTTCGTCGGCGGAGAAGAGGCCGAGGTCCTCCATAAAGTCCGCCGTGATCGCGTCGATGCTCACCGGCACGTCCTTGAGCGCCTGTTTGGTGCGGGTCGCCGAGAGGGTGTCGTTGGCGGACCAGCCGGTCTCCCGTTCAGTCGAGATGATGAAGGGCGACAGCGTCACGGTTCCATCCGAGGTTGTACTCGCAGGAGAGGACGCGACCGGGGCTGGGGCCACTTGGGCAAACGCGGTATTGCCGAGAGCGACAAGGGCGAGGGTTACAATGAACGGTCGTAGGTGCATAGGGTTGGGTAGGTCAAAGGTGCGTGGCCGGTGAGATTGCAGTCCTTGGATTTGGGCCGCATGCGTGGACGTGAGGATCAGTTGATGTGGGTGCCTCTAGGGGGACAAAAGATTCGTCGCGCTTTCATCCTTAAGCAATGAATTAGCTTATCATGGTGCCTTCCGCGCACGTTCTGTATCGGAGCGAAATGGGTCGGGAGAACGGAACGTCGGGAATTAATCGGACTAGGGAGCGCGTCCGGGGTCTTTGCCCGCCGGCGGAACCACCACGGGCGCGCCGATCTGGACCTCCGCTCTCCGGCGCAGGTTATCATCAATAAAGACGGGGAGCTCGGTACTGCGCCCGAGATAGGGCGCCGCGCTGTTGAGCATGACGGTTAGGGATTCTGGAAGAGAGGTGCGGCGCGATTCGATGCTGATACGGGTGCGCCAGACGAGTTTCTTTTCCTTCTTAACCAGAGCCATTGCATCAAAAGCTGCAACCATGAGATAGAGTCGGTCCTGGCGCGCGGCATCGTTGATCGCTTCCGCTTCGGAGCCGGAGAGCATCCTTTGGTTGGCCTTGTCGGCACCGACGAGCTGGGCAATTTCGCGGCGATTCCAGACGAGGCTTGAGGTGGTGGTTTCACCCGCATCATCCGTTTCCTCAATATCGTCGATCATGAGGTTGGCGGATCCCCACGACACTACGATCGCGAGCTGGGGCATCGGTCCACCGATCTGGGTGCGCTGGAAATTTTGGGTCCCGAGGACGCGCATGACTTCCTTTTCCAAGGTGGCGCGATCCGGCTGCCGTTCGCCGGCCCAGGCCGCACCGAGCGTGTGTTCGCCGCTGCCAAGCCAGAGATAGTGAACAGGCTTGTCCGGCGTGGGAACGAAATCCTCCGCGACTCCGCTGGCAGCGTCGCCCACCACGAGCACGTCCGGACCCGGCTTCGCTCTGGCGGCAAAGCCAACGCTCACTGACGCAACCAGCGTGAGAAATAAAGCGGTAGAGGAGGGGAGATTCATGGATAAACGGCCGGAGCTAACCCAGCGTGAACCTAGGAAGACGCATCGTTTGGAGGAATATTACAGAAAAGATTCGGATGCGCCGCGGAAGGCTGCGGGGTGATCCTGCCGCGTGCGATCGGGCTTTGGCTTCACCGCTGGCCGACTTGCGCCTGGATGAGGCGATAAACGTCACTGGAAATCCGCCAATGCTGCAGGGAATCGATCGCCACCAACTCATGGAGCAGAACGACCGCCCAGAATGTCAGTTGAAATGAAACTTTGGATACCTTGTGGCGAAACAATCGCCGGGCCAGAAACGCACCGGGCCAGCCGCCCAGCAGGGCAGTGAGGTGGAGGGTGGTCTCGGGGATGCGCCAGGCTCCGGCTTCGGCGCGGCGCTTATCGCTGCGATAGGAGAAAAATGCGAAGAGCGATACCGCGATCGGTGCTCCGACTAGAATCCGCCAGTCGACCCAGGGTTCGAGTCGAATCAACGCGAGGACAGGGGCGATGAGGAGGAGCAGTAGGAAAGCGGCGGAGAACCAAGTTACGCCGCGATGGATGGGGGTAGGTGATACCGGGGGCATGCGAGCAGATCACCACACCGCACGAATTCGGATGTGACGATTCCAATCGATCTGGCACCGACCAGCCGCCCACGGTGAAGCGCCTGCGATTAAACCTGACCTGGCCTATGGTCCGCACCTGGGTGGTTCACTGCGGCGCGAAGCGATGCGAGGTCCCGCGCGGGCAAGCGACCTCGGAATCAAAAATCGAATTCCACTGCGACAGGCAGATGGTCGGACAACAGCGTGCGCACGATCTCGCAGCGGGC
>CAYVDZ010000128.1:0-10260 GCA_964450575.1 uncultured Opitutus sp. | reverse complement strand
CCTGGAGCACGCATTGGACGGGGCGGGAGCATCTGCCGACGGCACCGGTTAGCGGACCGGTTTTCGACGGCTCCGGAACTGGAATTGTCTTCTACGACTTTCCGCAGCTTCCCGCGACGTATCGGGGCGTTTGGTTCTTCAATGACTGGCTGCGCAAGACAACGTTCGCGTACCGACCCCGCTGGGACGGCGCCTTGCTTCTGCCCGAGGGGGGGCGTTGGCAGCCTTTCGCGAGCGGCGGTGGCGCCGAACGGGCGGCGGCTACTTACGGCGGCAATCGCAGCGCGGCCGCTGCCGGCGCGCTGTACAAGCCGGTGGACATCGTGATCGGGCCCGAGGGGGCCCTCTACGTCTCGGGCTGGGGCGATCAATTAGGCGTCGTTTGGGGCGCGGATGGCCAGCAGGCCAATGAAGGTCGGGTTTTCCGGATTTCCTGGCCCGACGCGCCCAAGAGCGAATGGAACTCCCGGAAACGAACCCAGCCGCTCGCGCAATGGACGTTTGATGAACTCGTGGAGGATCTTGGTTCTCCGCTCCCGGTCTGGAACATCGACGCACAGGACGAACTCGTGCGGCGCGGACCAACCGTGATCGCACCGTTGAAGGCCCGGCTGGCACGGTCCGATCTGACCCAGGCCCAGGAGACGTGGACGATTTGGACCCTAGGGCGGATTGCGCCGCAGGATCTCCGAATCGAGGAATGGCTCGGGTCGACTGGTCAGAAGCGTTCCCTCAACGCCAGGATTCAGGCGATTCGCATCGCCGGCCACCGGATCCGCGAGCATCGGCGCTCTGATGTGCTTCCGTCCTTCGCGGTCGCCGCGCTGGACGATCCCGAGCCGCGGGTGCGCTTCGCCGCCGTGCAGTCGGCATCTCAAGCGCGCCAAAAGCAGTTGCTTCCCCGGCTCACCGCAAGGGTTGCGGACGAAAGCGACCGGCTCACGTTTTATGCCACGTGGCAGGCTTTGCGGGCGTTGGCGGAGCCGGAGGCGCTGCGCCGCTTGCTGGCGGATTCCCGGCCCGGGGTCCGGCGCGCCGCGCTGCTGGCCCTTGCAGAAGGGCGCAATTTGGATCGGGCGATTGTGCAGCCAATGGTCCAGGATCGCGATGGCGTGGTCTCGAATCTGGCCGCCACCTGGCTGGCCCAGCAGGACGGGAATCCGCTGATCGACGTCTATCCCCGACCTGGAATTTTTGTGGACAAGGTGCGCATCAGCGCGACGCCCGGCATCAAGCCGGCCGAAATCCGCTATACCATGGATGGCTCGGAGCCGACCTTGAAATCCCCCCGCGGGCACCCGGGTACGTTGACCGAAACGACCACCGTAAAAGCCGCGCTTTTCATGAATGATCGGCAGGTCGGGAATACCTTTGTCGGCACATACACGATCCGTAAAGGGGCGGTGGCACTCCCCGTGCTGGGCGGGGTCAACGAGCCGACCACGGTGGAGAAGGTGCTGCCTTTGCTGGCACAGGCGGATGCCCGCAAGGGCCGGGGTCTGTTTACCGCCGCCGGCTGCATGGCCTGCCACCGGGTGGGAGATGAAGGCACGTCCATCGGGCCGGATCTCAGTACGCTTGGCGACCGGGACGATGCGGACTCCATCATCCGATCCATCCTCTCGCCCAATTCGATCATCGTGGAGGGCTACTCGCTTCTTACAATCGGAACTCGTGATGGAAATGCATACGCGGGCATTTTCGAACAGGAGAACGATCGCGTGGTGCGGCTGGTGCAGATCAATGGTGAATCAGTGTCCATTGACAAGTCCACCATCGTGAGCCGCCAGAGCGTGCATCAATCGCCGATGCCGCCGTATGAGCGGGTGTTCAGCCCGAGCCAACTCGCTGACCTCACCGCTTGGCTTATGCAGCAGCGCACGAGCGCCGCCCCTGTCACGTCCGTTACCCATGTTGCCCCGGGGCAGAGGTCGTCCGCCACTGCGCAGGGTTTAAGTTGGGTTATGGAGGCCGACCGGTTGACGATCAGGCGGGAGGGCAAGCCGGTGGCTGACTATGTTTTTTCTGATCCCAAAATCCTCCGGCCGTATTTTCAGAATGTACGGGCGCCAAGCGGCGTGCAGATCACCCGGAATAATCCCCTGCTCGAAGGCGATGCAACGGATCACGCGACGATGCATCCTGGGATCTGGCTCGGGTTTGGGGACATCAGCGGTCAGGATTTCTGGCGCAACAAGGGCCGGATTGAGCACGATCGTTTCGTGCAGCCACCGGAGATTCGCGCGGGGGTCCTGACCTTCGCCACGGCGAACCGGTTGCTGGCGCAGGATGGTTCGAGCCTGGGCCGCCAGGAATCCCGTTTCTCGCTCCGGCTTTCCGGCGATTCGGCTTATCTGCTCACGTGGGAAACCGAACTTCTCGGGGAAGGGCGCGGACTGGTCTTTGGGGATCAGGAGGAAATGGGCCTGGGCGTTCGGGTTGCCACACCACTGACGGAGAAAGCGGGAGGCCTCGTGGTGAACAGCGAGGGGGCGAGGGGAGCCAGGGCAGCCTGGGGCAAGCCCGCCGCCTGGGCTTCGTATTCACGCGAGCGTGACAGCCGGATCCAGGGCGCGGCGATTTTTCCGTCGCAGGCGAATCCCACACCCACGTGGTGGCACAGCCGTGATTACGGTGTGATCGTGGCCAATGGGTTCGGCGAGCGCGTCCTGCCGCCGGCCGCAGGCGGCAAGCTGGTGATCCAGCCGGGCGAGTCGCTGAGGTTGCGTTACGGCATCCTGCTGTTTGACACGCCGGCGTCGGCCCCGCCGGATTTCGACGCGGTCAACCGCGAATTCCAAACCACGAACTCTTCCCGCCGATGAAACCGAACCCTGCCTCAACGCCCGCAAACATCCCCCAAATATGAGGAAGTCATCCATTCTCTTCGCGTGCGTCCTCGGACTTTTCGTTTCGCCGGCGACTGCTGCGACCGACGCGGCGGTTAAGCTCAGCCGCCAGGCCGATCGCGTCCGCATCGAAATCGGCGGGAAACTCTTCTCCGAGTACCTCTTCTTCAGCGGCTCCAAGCCCTGCCTCTACCCGATTCTCGACGCCGATGGCACGAGTTACACGCGTGACTGGCCGCTGCGCGAAGATACCGACGAGGCCCGCGATCACGACTGGCACCGCTCGGTCTGGTTTGGCCACGGCCGTGTCAATGACCATGATCTCTGGCGCGTGCGGCCCGACAGACATACCGGTACCATCCAGCATGACGGCGTGCTCGAAACCCGCGACGGCCCCGTCGGCCTCCTCCGCGTTCGCCACCGCTGGCAGGCCGCCGACGGCACGACGCTTTGCACCGATGAAACCACAATTCGAATACGCCGCGTCGCCGAGGGTACATTCCTTGACCACGAAATCGTCATCAAGGCGTCACAGGGCCCCCTCGTGCTTGGCGACACGGAGGAGGGTGTGCTCGCCGTTCGGGTGAACGAGGCGATCCGCGTAGTGCACGGGCAGGGCGGTGAGCGGCGCGCCGGAACGGGCCGCATCCTCAATGCGAACGGCGACCGAGATGGCGCGGCATGGGGAAAGCGTGCCCCATGGTGCGATTATTCCGGGACCTTGCCTGACGGACGGGTCATCGGCATCGCAATCTTCGACCATCCTGGAAATCCTTCGCATCCGACCTGGTGGCATGTGCGCGAATACGGCCTGTTCGCCGCTAATCCTTTTGGTAAGCAAGATTTCGAGAAACTCAAGAATCAGCCCGACGCCGGCAACATCAGTGTTCCGGCTGGCGGCGAGCTCATGTTGCGTCATCGCATCTTCTTCCATCGCGGCGACGAAAAAGCCGCCCGGGTAGCCGAGCACTATCGCGCCTACGCCGCAGGCCAATAAACGCCACTTTCTCCAACCCTGGGACCCTCCCCCTCATGAAAACCTCGATCGCGTCGTCCGCCTCTCCACTTTCCCGCCGTCGCTTCCTGGGTCAGGCAGCTGTCGCCGGCACCCTCGTTTATCCCGTCGTCCGCCAAAGTCTTCGCGCCGCCGGTAGCGCAAACAACGACATCCGGTTTGCCGTCATCGGTCTTGGAAACAAAGGGAGGGGCCACGTTCGTCAATTGTTGCGTCAGCCCGGCGTCCGGCTTGCAGCCCTCTGCGATGTGGATCCGGAGAGACTTGCGGCCCAGGTGGAAGTTGCGAAAGAGGCCGGCCTCGCGCCGTTTTCGAACCTTGATCCGCGCCGGGTGCTGGAACGCGCGGATGTGGACGCCGTCATCATCGCAACGCCCAACCACTGGCATGCGGTCCTCACCGTGTGGAGCTGCCGGGCAGGCAAGGACGTCTACGTGGAGAAGCCCATTTCTCATACATTTTGGGAAGGCTCACAGATGGCGGCTGTGGCCCGCGAGACCGGACGGATCGTCCAGTCGGGAACCCAATATCGATCCGACGAGGGTTTGCGCGATGCGGCCCGGTGGATTGCCGAGGGGCACATCGGGAAACCCGCTTCCGCCCATGTGCTTTGGTACGAGTATCGGCCGGGCATTGGTCAGGTCGCTCCTTATTCGCCCGACAATCTCAACTACGATCTTTACTGCGGCCCCGCTGAGGTTGAGTTGCTGACCCGTCCAAAGCTCCATTACGACTGGCATTGGTTCTGGTCCACCGGCGATGGCGATTTGGGAAACAGCGGAATTCATCCGATTGATGCCTGCCGGATGCTCGCAGGCATTACCGGTCTTCCCAAGCGAGGACTTTGCCTTGGCGGACGGTTTGCGGTGGGTGACAGTGCGCAGACTCCGAATACCCAGCTTACGCTCATCGATTATCCCGGGCTCCCCATGGTAATTGAAAACCGCAATCTGCCGATGAACGCGGGCGTGAGGGCAATGGACCAGCATCGGGGCATCCGCGAGGGCTTCATTCTGGATTGTGAAGGGGGCTCGTTTGCTGGCTTGCGGGGTGGCGGTTGGATCTACGATCGGGATGGAAAACGGGTCAGGCAGTTTGTGGGTGACGGAGGCAGTGGTCACCTTGCGAACTTTGTTGATGCCGTCCGTTCCCGCAAAACCTCAGCGTTGCACGCTCCGGTGAGCGAGGGCCATGTGTCGTCGGTCTTCTGCCATCTGGGCAACGTGTCGTGGCGTCTCGGTCGCAAGGCTTCGCTTGCTTCATGTCATGAGGCGATCCGAGGGCATGCTCAGGCGGAAGCGGTGCTCGACCGCCTGGCCCATCATCTCAAAGCCAACGACGTGGAGGTCGATGGGGATGGATTCATGCTGGGTCCCTGGCTCGAAGTGGATCCCTCAGGGGCACGCATCGCCTCGGTCTCCAGCGGCGGGGCGGATACCCTGGCTCGCGCCAACCGGCTGGCGCGTGGAGACCATCGGGCGGGTTATGGATTCGATCGTGTTTGAGCGTCGGGCTGGGCGGTTTTTCCGCGGGTGCCGCGGCCAGGCCCACTCTTAAACCTCGCTCCCCATAACCCATGACACCGTGCGCTGACGGGAGCAGAGGCCCGGTTGAGGGACGAAATAACAGGGAGCGCTCCGGTATCCGTTTTATTGTGAAATTCCGGGTCTTCATCCGGACCGCCCTCCTTGTCTCACTCATCGCCGTCTGCTCGCTTCCTCGGACGGCTTCCGCGGCGGCGGCGGCGCACTACGCGGAGTTTTTGGATGCGACGTTTCCTTTCTTGGAAGCGACGCTCGACTGCCGAAACCTCGCACCCGCCGGTACGGCGGAGAATCTTGTGCCACGGGGCATCATCGTTCCTTTGGGTGAAGACGTCTATGTCTGTTTCGATACGGAGCTCCTGCGCGTCGCGGCGGTCTGGCAGGGTGGGTTTGTCACGCCTCACGGAATGGCGATGTATTCTTACAACGAGCCCTTTCGGGAGATCCCGGGGGGGCAGCGCCTGCTTTCCAAGCCCGTGGGCAAAATCTGGGCCTCGACCGGGCTCTATCCCGGCTGGAGTCCGGAGGAGAGTCCGCTTTTTCACGATCCGCGCCCCCGAGGGGTAAACGAAGAGGAGCTTGGGCGCGGACCGCTCGCTCCCTCATCGGGACGCTGGCGGGGAACGACCGATGCGGGTGAGGGTGCCGTGCTGAACTACGATGCGGTGGGGGCCCAAGTGTCCGAGTTCTTCCATCTGCAACGGGGTGATCACGGCCTTTATGTGGTGCGCCGGATGGAGGTGCGCGGCGCAGAAAAACCGCTGCGTGTGGTCATCAATGATTTTGGTGCGGCCCCGCTGGTGATCGGGCAGCAGGCAAGCGTAGGCCTGTCGTTGATTCGTGAGGGAGGACGACTGCTCCTTCCTATCGCTCCGAATGCCGGCCTCCAAATCCTTGAAGTCCACTATCAGCTTACCGACCAGCCGGGGTCGATCGCGCGTGCGGGTGCCGATATCGGCCCGCCTCAGAAACAAGGCCGGCGCTGGCGTGAGTCCGCCACCGCACCGATCGTCACGGGTGTGCCTCAAGGGGCCTATGTGGTGGATGATATCCACCTGCCTTATCCCAATCCTTGGCATCGGCGTATCCGTCCCGTCGATATCGTCTTTCGCCCGGACGGGACCGCACTCGTGCTCACGTTTGATGGCGACGTGTATGCGGTGAGCGGGCTGTCAGGAGCGGGCGGAGCCCCGCGTTGGACGCGAATCGCGGCCGGCTTCAACGAACCTCACGCGATTCAACTGAGGGACGACGACGTTTTCGTCTTTAGCCGTTTGGGTATTACGAGGTTGGTTGACCATGACGGGGATGGTGAGACCGACGAGTATGCGCTCTTCAGCAATGGGTTCACCCAAAGTGCGGACACGCGTGACTATCCGCTCAGCATGGTCCTGCTACCCGACCGGTCATTCCTGATTTCAAAGGGAGGGCAGGGGGCCCAGCGGTCCCCGCATAGCGGTCGGGTGCTACATGTCTCGGCCGATGGAGGTAGGGTGAGTCCGTTTGCTTCTGGATTTCGAAATGGTTACCTGAGTGTCAACGCCGCCACCGGTCTGATCACCGCCAGCGATCAGCAGGGCAACTGGGTGCCGACCACACCTGTATTCAAAGTACGGAAGAATTCCTACCACGGCTATCAACCTTCCGCTCCGGCTGAGGGCGCGCCCATCGATCCGCCCCTCCTGTGGCTGCCGCATCGGGCGGCGCAGTCTGGCGTGGGTCAAGTGCATGGGTTTGACCGGAGGGCGGGGCCGCTCATGGGAGCCACGCTGCTTATCGACTTTCACCGCCCGGGATTGCTCAAAGTCCTGATCCCCGACGGCGACGATCCGGTTCAGGCGGGTGCGACGGCACTTCCGGTCACTCTACCGATTCCCGCCATAAAGGGTAATCTCAACCCAGCCGATGGTTGGCCGTACTTCGCCGGGTTTAGGATTGAAGGATCGATGGCTTCAAAGACGGAAGGACTCTGTCGACTGCGAGCGCTCGACGCGGACGACGGTCTGCCCATTCGCGCAGAGGTCTTTCGTCAAGGGGTGCTGCTTGAGTTTGCCGAGGCGATCGATCCGGCCCGGGTGCGTGATGTCGCCCAATACTTCGTGACGAGCTGGGAGTACCGGCGGACCAGTGCGTACGGTTCCGGCCAGTTTCGATCCGACGGCGAACCGGGCGTGGATCGCTGGCCCGTTCACAGTGTGTGGCCCTCGTCCGACGGTCGCTCCGTGTTGATCGCCATCGCCGGCCTTCGCCTCACGATGCAACTCGAGGTCACTCACCGCTTGCAGGGAGCGTGGTCCACGGTCTATTTTACGGTCAACAAGCTCACGGATTTTTCCTCGCGAGAAGAAGAGTTTGCCGGTTTGGACTGGCCCACGATTTTTGCGGAGGAACGTGCTGTCGGAGCCGATCTCGCGCCGGTCCAGGAGATCTCATCCGCTCAAGGCGAACGCGTGGCGATGCAGATGGGTTGTCTGGGTTGTCATTCCAAGGACGGCTCCACCGAAGGCAGGCCCGGTCCGACCCTGCGGGGCTTGTTCGGAGCGGAGCGCACGCTGGCCGACGGCCGGGTGGTCGTGGCGGACGAAGCCTACCTCTTGCGTTCGATTGCTGAACCTGCGGCGGACATTGTCTCGGGTTTCCAAGGTAAGGAGATTGCCATGCCGTCCTACCGTGGGGTGATGGCCGACGACGATCTAAAGTCGCTGCTTCTCTACCTCTCGAGCCTCAAGTGAGGCCCCGATGGCTGCGACAGTCGGCTGTGCGCGCACATCACAGCCTCCCTCTCCGCGACCTCTGCGCCCTTGCTCCTTTAAGTAGTCCGGACTTCCTTTTAATGGGGGGCCATCCCCACTTCAATTGACTGATTTTATCTTATGCACGCCGCGTGCCCGCCAAGGCGGGTAGGCGGGTAAACCCTCACGCTGCGGCTGGGCGAACGCACGTTGCAGGTTCGCGAGAGCCGTCGACGGACGCCGACCGGGCCTGCAATAGATCGACCTTTCTTGAGCTATTTCGGCCGCTGTAAACCGCGGCCCAGAGGCCGGCGCGTTCCACGCGACGTCTCAGAGTTCCACCTGGGCCGCGATACTGTACGTGCGGCCCAAGGGCGAACCGCCCCGATAGCCGGAGATATTGTCGGCGAAGGGCGGATCGCGATCGAAGACGTTGCCGACCCCCACGTTGAGCCGGAGGTCCCGCGTGCGATCACCGCCCGCTCGCAGCCGCCAGCGATAACCGGCGGTGATGTCGACGTTCGTCGAGGCGGCCACTCCGTTGAGCGAGCCTTCCGTCCCGGCGATCGCGGACGTGTGTCGCACGCGGGTCGAGACACTCAAGGATCCGTGGCTCCATGAAAGCCGACTGTTGAAGGCCCAGCGGGGACGATTGTAACCCCCGCCACCTTCGGAAATGAACGGGACCCCGGGGAGCACCTCGTAGACGGACCGTACAGATTGATCCGCACTCGCCGAGAACCGCCAGCGTCCGCTCAGAGACTCGCGAAGTTGATAGGAGATCTCGTAATCCGCCTCAGCGCGTTCCGCTTCCCCCGTATTCCCGGGAGTGAGGTCGAGGGCGACAATCGCTCCGGGGCGCCCCGCTGCCAGGTCCGCCGCCGTCGGCTCGGCGCGGATGACGCGCCCGGTGAACGCTGCCTCGTTGTAGATGATTTCCTGCGGCTCGAAGTCTTCCTCGAACATCCTTTCCTGTTTCCGCAGGCTGTAGGATACGCGCAGACGGAGCCCGGGGAGGAATGACGGCTCAAGCGTCGCCCGAAATGAGTACCGCGCGGAAACCTCCTCCTCAGCCTCGACGGTTTTGCGCGTGAAGGCGCGGACGCCCGTGACCGCCTCTCCATCTCGCCGCCATCGTCGGAAAGCTCTGCCGTGAGATCCCAGCCGCCTCTTCGCTCCTGATGCTTCGCACCACCAGCTGGCTGAAGTCTTCACTTCTGGCCTTGATCCTGATGCCGCTGGTGGCCGTCATGCCCGCCGCTGGGGCGGAACTCGATCTGTCGACGGCAACGGTGGTGGTTCCGAGGGGAATCACCGGTCCGGAACGGAAGGCAGTCACCATGCTGGTTGAAGAAGTGGCGCGCAGGAGCTACATGGATTGGAGTATCGCCGAGGGTGGTGCGGCTCAATCGTCGGCGCCCACCGTTTACGTGGGCCAGCGCAGCGCCCTGACGGCTGCCTTCCCGGCACTTGCTGCGTCCCTCCCCGCTGGCACCGAGTTGAAGCCGGAAGGTTTCCAGATCGTGACACGTGCTGACTCGGTCATCATCGCCGGCAACGACGCGCGCGGCGTACTCTTCGGGGTCGGCCGCCTGTTGCGTGCGTTGGACTATGACCGGGAGAAAGCAGTGCTCTCGAAACCGCTCAATGTCGCCACCGCTCCACGCTATAAGTTGCGCGGTCATCAGTTCGCGTATCGTTCACTCCCCAACTCCTATGACGGTTGGACGGTGCCTATGTGGGAGCAGTACCTGAGAGACATCGTGGCTTATGGGGCCAATGCGATCGAGATCATTCCACCGCGGTCGGATGTCTCCGACTGGAGTACTCATTTCAATCTGCCGCCGATGCGCATGATGATCGAATTGTCACGACTGGCGCAGGAGTACGGCATTGAGCTCTGGATCTGGTATCCGGCGCTCGATCGCGGTTATGAGGATCCGGCGATTGTGGAGTTTGCGCTGCAGGAATGGGCCAGGAGCGATTCTAAGGGGTCAAACTTTGCATTTTGCACTTTTTCAGCAACGACATTTGCGATGCTGGTACAGTTCTGGAGTATCGGTTGGAATGAGCGTGAGCTAGTAAATCGAGGGACGGAGCGCGGCCTTTGAGCTTGGTGG
>CAYVDZ010000127.1:9348-10270 GCA_964450575.1 uncultured Opitutus sp. | reverse complement strand
TGTGGGGGCGCGGCGTGACCTCGTGGGACGTCTTGCGCCAGCAGCCAGGTGAAGAAATCCCACAATCGCCAGGGTTGAGCGCCCAGCCAGATCGCGGCACAAATCGCGCCATACACCGCGATCTTGTAGAGCACGATCTGCGGATGATCGAAGTTCATGTACCCTGCATCCAGCAGTGGCATGGCGCCCATCAGGATAACCGTGGCCAGCCCGCGCACCGCCAGGAAGTCCGGAACGCACTTGAACGCGAGGACTGCGATCGCGAGGAATCCAAAAAACAAATACGTGCGATACTCCCCGAAATCCGCCGTCGAGAGATGCCAGATCGCATACAGGAACCAGGCCGCGCCCACGCCGAAAAATAAATAAGCCGCAGCCGCTGATCGCGGAAACGCCTTCAGCATCGCCGCGAATCCGGAATGGTTCATCAGCAGTGGCACCCCCAGCGCAAGCAGCAGCAAACCGGGAATTAATGTGGCTAGGGTGAGGGACATCGGACGGCAGTTGAAACGAAGTGGACGGAAAAGGAAGGCGGGCCTTGAATCGGGAATGACTGATCAGGCGGACAAAGGGGGCAGCATTTCATCGTTATGATTCCACGCCTGCCAGCACCAGCTGACCGTACAGCGTACTCACGGTTGCCCGCTCGATTCGCAATGGCACCAGTTGCCCGATCAGGCGCGGATCCGCATCGAAAATACACACCCGGTTGCCCCGCGTGCGCCCCGTGAATCGCTGTCCGTTCTTGTCCGGGCCTTCCACGAGCACTTCTTCGACCGTGCCCACCAGTGCAGCGGTCCGGCGCAAGGAGTTCTTCTGGAGAATCGAGAGCAACACCTGGTTGCGATGCTCCTTCACCTCGTCCGCGACCTGATCGGGCAACTGGTGCCATTGCGAATCGAGCGGGCAACCGTGAGTACGC
>CAYVDZ010000127.1:0-9338 GCA_964450575.1 uncultured Opitutus sp. | reverse complement strand
GTCCGCGACCTGATCGGCCAACTCAGCGGCCGGCGTGCCGGTGCGGATGCTGTACTTAAACACATACGCCATGTCGTAATTGCAGTCCTCAAATAGCGCGCGCGTCTGCTCGAAATCCTCCTCGGTTTCACCCGGAAAACCCACAATCACATCGGTGGAGAAATACATCTCCGGCTGCGCTACCCGCAGTGCATCCACGATCTCTTTGTAACGCTCGCGGGTATACGGTCGGTTCATCGCGCGGAGAATGCGATTGCTGCCGCTCTGCATCGGCAGGTGAACGTAAGGGCAAAGTTTTGAGAAGCGCGCGTAAGCCGCCACGAGGTCGTCCTTGAAGCCGCGCGGGTGAGGGGAGGTGAAGCGAATCCGCTCGATCCCCTCGATCGCATGCACCCGCTCAATCAGCTGCACGAAAGGCGAAATCCCATCCGTGTGCACGTAATCCCGGCGCCCGTAACTGGTCACAATCTGCCCCAAGAGCGTGATCTCACGCACCCCGCGCCCGGCCAGCGTCCGACACTCCGCTACGATCTCATCCATCGGCCGCGAGCGTTCGTCACCGCGCGTCTTGGGCACGATGCAGAACGCGCAATCCATGTTGCAACCCTGCTGGATCGACACGAAGGCGTTGACCGGTCGGTCCGCGATCATGCTTTCAGCCCCATTGGCCTCTGGAATCAAATGATCCTTGATCGTGTTCTGCGATCCGACCTCTTCCGCGATATCGACGATCGACGCCCCAATCGGCAAACCTGCCTCGCGCGCCGCCCGCAAATTATCCAGGTAGCCCGGGACCTGGTGAAACTTCTGGGTTCCGATGATCAGATCGACGTCCGGAAGCTGATCGAGCAGCGACGCTCCCCGATTTTGCGCCATGCAGCCGAGAATCCCGAGGATGAAATCAGGTTGCTTCTTCTTCCGCTGCTGGAGGTAACCTGCCTTTCCGATCGCCTTCTGTTCCGCCGCGTCGCGCACGCTGCAGGTATTCAACAGCAGAATATCGCAGTCGTTCTCGTCCGCCACGATCCGGTAACCACGACCACGCAGCATCGCCGCGACAGCCTCGCTGTCGCGTTCGTTCATCTGGCACCCGTAGGTTCGAATATGGACGCGGTTCACGTTCGGAAGGGTCCTAGGTAATCGGCGCGGGCCAAGGGTCAAACGGGAAACCGGCCCGGCGGGCCAAGCGGGCGCATCTCCGGGTTGTCGGTCTTCCAAGGTGGCATGGGCATCTTGCCCATGTCTGAGAAATTCCCCCATCCCACGGGCGGGCCGCCCGTGCCACTTCCAAAACACCTTCGCGGCTACCGCCAACCGGCAGATGCGCCCGGTCCAAGCCGCTTCGGGAAAAAGGAGGATCCGGCCGGCCTGGCTCGCGCGGAATCCCCAGGCGTGCTCCGGGCCTGGCGCAACTCCCACCTTGCCCTTTCCTGCACGGCCCCCGGACGCCCAGGAGCAGAAATCACCCTGCCCCGTTTGCTGCCTTCGCATTCCGAAAAAAACCCTGGGTTCCTAACTCGCACGTCAAGGTTTTGATCTGTGATTCCACTCGATCGGCCCGCCGCGCCCCGAGAAAATCGCTTCAGATCCTTTGCGGAGCCGGCGTAAACTCGCATCCTCATGATGGTGCGTTCTTCGACCTTTTTTGTATTCTGCGCTTTGGGCGCTAGCTCTACCGTCGGCGCCGCGCAATCGCCACCGCCACCACCCCCTGCGTCAAACCCTCCGCCATCCGAACTCGCCGTGGAGAGCGAGGAACTGTTTCGCCTGGGCCAGATTCTTTTCGAACGCCTTGCGCCCGCCGAGATCAAGGCCGGGTACGACTTCCCAACGAAAGAACGCTGGGATGCGTTCGTGATCAAATTTCAACGCGCACTTGAGGGCGATTCACTCGAGGCTCTCGCTTCGTGCGCAGCGGAAGGCCGACCGGCAGTGACCGCTTTGCGAATGGTGCCAGGCTACGGCGACCTGGCCGATTGGCTCGAACAACGCATTGATGCCATGGAAGGGGCGCAGCTTGTCACCGGTCAAAAACCGCCCGCCCCGGCCCCCAGGCCCAAATCGCCGACGCGGCCTGGCACGAATGTCACGCCTCCCAAGTCCGGCGTACAGGCGCAACCCGTGCCACATTATGATGTCTGGCTGGCGCGGGTCCGCGACCGGCCGTTGCCGAAGCGCGCCGACGCGTTAATGCCGCGTTTACGCGCGGCGTTCATCGCCGAGGGCGTGCCTCCCGAACTCGCCTGGGTCGCCGAGGCCGAGAGTTCGCTCAACCCGTCTGCTCGTAGTCCCGTGGGGGCAAAGGGTCTCTTTCAATTCATGCCCGAAACCGCAAAGGACATGGGCCTGCGCACGTCCTTGCCGGACGAGCGCACCGATCCCGAGAAATCCGCCCGGGCGGCGGCCCGTTACCTCCGCACTCTGCACGGCCGCTTCGGCAACTGGGCGCTTGCGCTGGCCGCCTATAACGCGGGGCAGGGGCGCGTTGCACGTACGCTCTCGACGCGAAACGCGACCACATTCACGGCCATAGCCGATGCCCTTCCTGCCGAGACCCGGATGTATGTTCCCAAGGTGTGCGCGCTCATCACCGCCCGCACCGGCGTCACCCCCAATCGCATTCCGGCGCCACGCAAATAAAGCCAAGGCGGCTTCGTTCCGAACGGCCTCTGGCCGGTGAGCGCCGGCTCGTCTCCGCCTCGCAGCGGCTAAAACAAACGGTCTTCACTTCGACCGCCCACGGTTAGCTTCAATCGCAGCGGCCGGATGAATTCTCCTTCGTTCGAATGCCGGGGAGTTTTTCGGATGGCCTCGGCGCTATTGCCCCCTTTCCTCTGACGCATGGGATTTTTCGATCGTTTCACCTCGAAGAAGTCGGCTCCGACCCAACCTGCGCCCGCGGCGACGACTGCCCCCGCAGCCACTCCCGCGGTCAACTCCACTCCGCCACCGTCGTCGGTCGTACCCGACGAGACCGCACCGTTCACTCCGGCCATGGCCGTGGCGGCCGCGGTCAAGACTCGCCTCGCCAGCGCCCGCGAGCGGCTCGAAAGCAAGGACCTGCCCGGCGCGATCGCCATCTATGAAGAGTTGCTCGCTGCGTCCGGCGATCGGGCCGATGTGTTGGTGACAGTCTCGGGCGATCTGGGCTCCCACGGCCACCTGAGCTCGATCATCGAACTCGTTGCACCTCGTTACGACGCGGACCGGCACGGCCCCGCCACGGGCCTGAATTTACTGCAGGCTTACCTCGCGGTCCAGAACGCTGAAGCGGCGCAACACATCCTCGACATTCTTTTCGCCCTGAATCGCCCGGAATTGGAGGATCGCCTGCACGGCTTTTCCAACGCCATCGCCGAACTGTTGATTGCCCCTGACAGCCCGTCGCCCGCTGGCACCGGAGCAAGCCCGGCCGGCGTGGCGAAAGTGGGCCTGATCACCTTCAGCAAACCGATCTGGTTCTACGGCCTCGAGCCCCTCGCGGAACAACTGCTCCCGCCCAAGCAAGGCAAACTGCGCCGGATCGCGTTCGCCCAGCTCGCGGTTCCAGGCGGTGCCCCGAAATCTGAAGAGGAAGCCCGCCAACCGGAGTCCGAACTCAGCCGGTTATCTCGCGCCATTCCGCTCTGGTTTGCAGAGACGTTTTATTTTTCGCCGCTCTATACACCTGTAGCCGCAGTCGGGATCATGACGCCCGCCGAAGGCCCAAGTCAGATCATGACCTTCGGCGCGGAATGGACCGTCGAAAACCTGCGCCAGCTCGTGGAATCCACGGAAGGCGGCCTCGATTATATCGTCACCGGGGCATTGAAGTGTACAACCGGCGACTACGAACTCGCGCTCCGCATTTGGGAAGTGAAGTCGTTCCGCGAACGCAAGGTCTTCACCACGCGCTGGACGCCTTCGAGCGTGGATGCGTCGCTCCTGGAGATACACGCCAAGGTTCGCGCCTACATGGAGTGGTCACCCGCCAGTGCCGCCCTGGCCTATACAATTCCCACCCAGCCCCGCGGGTGGCTGGATACGTTGGCTGCGTCGATGAACCTGTTTCTCGTCGGAAAAGCGATTCTCCCCCGCGAGCAACTCGCCCCCGTGGATGACGATCTCCGCGCGGCCGGTCAACGGGCCGCCATGAATGAAGCCGCCTCGCTCGGTTACCTAACGCTCCGGGCTCGCGCTGCTGAACTCGGCACGACGGCCCCCGAAGGCGTAACGCTCGCGCGCTCGCCGTTGGTGGATCAGGCGCTGAAGGTGTTGGCGAAATAGGTCAGCAAATCGGTGCACCCGCACAGCGTTCCGATCCAGCGATCGGAACGTCCCGGACCTGCTTGCATCGGCGAGTCGTGAGCTCGCCTTGATTCGACCCGCAGAAGCGGTCAGGTTGAACCTTTTCATGCATCCGCCGACCTCCGACCTGCGCATCCGTGCTCAAAAACCGCTGATCGCACCCGCCGTGCTCGCCGACGACCTGCCGTTGTCCGACGCCGGGGCGGAACTGGTCGCACGCACGCGTCGTGAAGTGGCGGCTGTTCTCAACGGCAGTGACGACCGACTCCTGGTGGTAGTTGGACCTTGTTCGATTCACGATCCCGCTGCCGCGCTCGAGTACGCGCAACAGCTCCGTACTGTAGTGCCACGGTATGCCGGCGAGCTCCTGATCGTGATGCGCGTTTACTTCGAAAAACCGCGCACGGTCGTGGGCTGGAAAGGCCTGATCAACGATCCGTTTCTCAACGGCAGTTTCCAGATCAACACCGGACTTCGCTTCGCGCGCAAACTGATGCTCGACGTCGTCGATCTCGGCCTGCCCGTCGGTACTGAATTTCTGGATACGACGCTGGGGCAATATTACGCGGACCTCGTGTCATGGGGCGCGATCGGCGCGCGCACGGTGGAAAGCCAGGTGCACCGCGAGCTCGCCTCCGGATTGTCGATGCCGGTCGGCTTCAAGAACCGGACCGATGGTGATCTCCAGGTGGCGATTGATGCGATTCGCTCGGCCGGGCATCCGCATTGGTTTCCGTCGCTGACCCGCGAAGGCGCGCCCGCGGTGATGGGTACGACAGGAAACAACGATGCGCACCTGGTTTTGCGTGGCGGCACGCGGGGGCCGAATTTTTCGGCTGCCGCCGTCCACGAAGCGACGGAGCTGCTGCGGAAAAACGGGCTCCCGCTCCATCTCATGGTCGACTGTTCGCATGCCAACAGCGGCAAAGATCCGAGCCGCCAGCCGGCGGTCGCCGCCGATCTCGCGGCGCAGGTGGCCGGCGGGCAGACGGCCATCGTCGCGGTCATGATCGAAAGCAATTCGCTCGGTGGTGCCCAGAATTATGATACGCGGCCGCTCGTGCCCGGCCGCAGCATCACGGATGCCTGCCTCTCGTGGGAAGAAACGCTGCCCGTGCTCGCCGGCCTCGCCGAAGCCGTGCTCGCCCGCCGACGTTCCGCCCGCCCGGCCTGATCCGTAGTGATACAGACATTCCTGTCTGTCAGATCGAAATGCGCGACTACTCCGCAACACTCGCCAGCTGCCCGCAGCCCGCGGCGATGTCGATGCCACGACGCTGACGCACCGTGCTCGGGACCGCGAACTCGTCCGCGAGGATGCGCTGAAACGCCTTCGCCGCTTCGGTGCGCGAGGGTCCGCCGTCGTATCCAGATGTCGGATTCAAGGGAATCAGGTTAACCTGCGCGGGTAACCCGCGCAACAGCGCCCCGACCGCCCGGGCATCCTCGGCGCTGTCGTTCTTTCCCTCAATCAATGTCCCCTCGTAGAAGATGCGCCGGCCCGTCTTCTCGCTGTAAGTCCGACAGGCGGCCATCAATTCATCGAGCGGCCATTTCCGTGCCGCCGGCACCAGCGCGGCGCGACCGGCTTGCGTCGCCGCGTGCAACGAAACGGCGAGATGCAACGCCCGTTTCTCGTCGGCCAGCCGCAGGATTCCGGGCACCACGCCCACCGTGCTCAACGTGATCCGCTCGGCCGCCAGAGCGAGTCCGTTGGAGTCGCGCAGGATGTCGATCGCCTGCATCACCGCTTCGTAATTGTGCAGCGGCTCCCCCATGCCCATGAGCACCACGTTGCGGAGACGAGCGTGGGCGTGGGCGGTAACAGCAGCGGGAGTTGCATCCCGGTTGCTCGCGGTCGCGTTCGGCGCGGACCCGCGCAACGCCCGCGCCACGTGCACTGCCTGGGCGACAATCTCACCCGGCGTCAAATGCCGTGTATAGCCCATCTGGCCGGTGGCACAGAAGACGCAGCCCATGGCACAACCGACTTGTGAACTGATGCAGGCCGTCACCCGACCGGTGAAACGCATCAGCACGGTCTCGATGCGTTCGCCATCGCCGAGTGAAAGCAGATACTTGCGGGTAAACCCGTCCGAAGAATCCGTCTTTAGCGCGATCGGGAGAATGCCGAGCATGGCCTCGGCGTTTAGTTTCGCCCGAACCCGGGCTGGAAGCTCCGGCATTGCTTCGACGGAGAAGTTCGATGCGAGCTTCAAGTACAGGTAGCTCCACAAACGCGCGGCATGCACGGTGGGGAATTCCCAACGCACAAAGAGCATCCGGAGCTCCTCGCGCGTCAGATCATAGAGATTGATGGGCGCCCGGTTCACCGCGACGTCGGATCAATGCCGGCCATGCGGCACCGGAGAGGACGCCTCGCGCAACGAGGCGAGCGCATCGTGGACTAACACATCCTGCCGGCGACGCTCGATGAAGAAGCTCACATGTTGAAACCCCAAATCGTCCAGCTGCCGCAAGGCCTGTTCGAAACGATCAGCCACCCGCTGCGGCCGGTGCGCGTCGGCGCCGAGCACAACCGGAATGCCACGCTCGCGCATGAGCGTGAGCATCTGGGGTCCGGGGTTCATCTCCGGCAGTGCTTTGTTGAGGCCACTGGTGTTGAGCTCCATCGCGACCCCGGTCTTCGCGATCCGATCAAGCGCGCGCTCGATGAAGGGCTTGATCCGCGCGAACTGCCAGGCGTGCGGCGCCTCGTTTTTCACCAGATCAGGGTGGGAGAGGGTGTCGTAAAGCCCCGTCTCCGCCGACTGGGCGAGGTGTTCGAAATACGTTTGCTGATACGCGAACATGTCGCCGCTGAAAAACCGCGCTTTATAAAACGTCATCTGCATGTGCACCGAACCAAGCACATGATTTAAGGGCGCGCGTTGATGCAGCTTTTCCGCCCAAACCTCGAGCCCGGGCACAAAATCACTTTCGAGCCCGAGCCGCACATCGACCCGTCCCGCGTACTCTTCCCGCGCCGCCGCAACCGAATCGACGTACTCCTCAAAGTCTTCCGGAGCCATGCGATGCTCGATCCCGAGGTTGTCGGGCAGCGGACCGTGGCAGGTCACAACGATTCCCTTCAACCCGCGCTGTTCCGCCATCGCGGCATAGTCGGACGGCGTTCCCAGAGCGTGTTTGCAGAGTGGAGTGTGGCAGTGTGATTCGTAAAGGATCGGTCGGGCGGACATGGGCATTCGCAGTCTGCACAGCTGGTGGATTCAGACAACCGCCAACTCGGAATCCTCCCGGATCCTTCCGGCGACGATGAGCCGCGCAGTAAGAAGGAGCCGGAAGACGTTGAACGCTGCGGGCTGGGCCGGTTGCGCTGCAACGCGTTGGTGCACGCCGGCCCCGTTCAGAAGAACGTGTAGTATTGCTGGTTGGCCAGGCGTTGGATCAGCAGCGCGAGCTCCATGGCGTGATAATCGCCCCACATTGAAGACTCGCCGCACGGGACTTTCCTCCCCGGAGGAATATGGTCCCAGCCATTCGGCCGATGGTAAACGCTGTGCAGGAGCAGCCCTTGGTGTTTCTTGTTGGTCGAAAGATACGGCTCATCGAAGAGGGTATTCGCGATGGTCAGGCCGGCTTGGAAGTATTTCCGGCCAGCCGCTTTCTCGCCCTTCGAGGTGAGATAATGGCCGAGGCGCAGAAAACCCTGGGCGGCGATCGCGGCGGCGGAACTATCGACCGGCTCGTGCGCGTTGAAGGGATCCGCGTCCTTCTTCGTGTAATCGCCGAGCTTGTGCGTGTTCAGCGCCATGCTGTCCCAATAGGGCACGCCATCGCGAGCCGAGTAGCCATCGATGTAATAATCGCTCGCGGCGCGGGCCGTCTCGAGGAAGAGATCCGTCACGGTGCGACGTCCACCCACCGCATCGAGATCAGCACCGGAAATGGTATCCAAAAACTCGAGCTGCTCCGCGTAACCGCAGATGATCCAGGCGGCCCCGCGCGTCCAGGTGGTGAACGGTGAATAACCCTGCTGCGAACTGGGACAGCGGAACTGGCCGTCGTTGCGATTGAAGACGGACTCGTGCGCCACCCGCCCGCGGACGTCGTAACTGTCGCGGCCTTCGCCGAAGAAAACATTGAAGCGCGCGGTCGTTGCGGCGTGTTCCACCGCGCGATGGAGCAGGTTGATCGGCTTGTCGCCTTCGCCCATCAGCACGTGCCCGAGTTGGTGCGCAACGACGAGAGAGCGCATCGAGCGAATCGTATCCGCAAAGAGCGACTGCGGACCATTGAACGAATAAACGTAGCCACTGGGTGCCACGCCGGCGCCGGCGGCACTCGCCACGGGCGACCAAGGCTGACGGTAAGCGGTCGTGACGTGACGGGCCGCTTGCACGGCGCCGGAGACCTTCAGGGCAAGCTCGGTGTAATCGAGTTCACCCTGATCCCTGGCGATTTTTCCCTCGAGGATGAGACGCCGCAGATTGCCGTAGGTGGAAACATTGTTGAACCCGTGATCATGCACGCCGACATGCGACACATGGGACGCCATGTGTTTGAGCGTCTTCTCGCGACCGAGCTTCAGCATCGACTCGTCGCCGGTGGCATCGAAGTGCAGAAACGACATGCCGAACTGAAAACCCTGGGTCCACTCGGTCCAGCCCCGCGAGGTGTAGCTACCCTTGACCGTGAACACCGGCGTGCCCTTGGACGAATCCCAGACAGCGTCGATCGTGCGGATTTTCTGGCCGGCGAGTTCGAACAGGCGGGCCGTTTTTTTCTGCAGCTTCTGCGGAGTGAGCGTGGTGTTGATCTTCATGGCGCGGGAAAAGCGAAAAGGAAAACCGCGACCTTGCCCGCCTGCACGCAGCGAAACAAGGGGGAAACACGGAGACTCCACGGCCGCATCCGACGTAAAGCCTGCGCTTCCGCAGAGTTGAACGGGAGGACTACGCGGACCACGCCGAACGGCCGAACCGGCCGACGTGTCTGCGCCTGAACGCTCCCGCTCCCCGTCAGCCCGCAAACGTCGCCAGCAGCTCCGCGTAGATCTTCGCGCTGGCGAGCAGCTCCTTCACCTTCGC
>CAYVDZ010000126.1:3169-10296 GCA_964450575.1 uncultured Opitutus sp. | reverse complement strand
TACAACGGGGCGCTCGACAACGCGCTCGGCACGGCGGTGATGCTCGCCGTGGCGGAAGAGCTCGCGGCAGGCCCACGGCTGCGTCGGCCGGTGCTTTTCGCGGCGCTGACCGCGGAAGAAAAGGGATTGCTCGGCGCCTATCATCTCGCGCGGCACCGTCCGGAACGCGTGCAGCGTTTCGCCGCCAATCTGAATCTCGACATGCCGGTGATCCTGGGTCCGACCCGCGACGTGATCGGAATCGGCGCGGAGCATTCAACGCTCGGCGCGCTGCTCGAGCTGGCCGCGGCGCGCGTGGGCTTCACCGTGAGTGCAGACGCTCAACCCGAGGAAGTCGTGTTTGTGCGCAGCGATCAGTATCCGTTCGTGCGCGAGGGCGTTCCCGCCTTGTTTTTGAAGTCGGGACAGAGATCCCTTGATCCGTCCATCGATCTTGCCGCGCGCGAGGCCAACTTCCGGCGCATGCATTATCATAAGCCTTCGGATGATCTGTCCCAACCGATTCACTGGAACTCCGCAGCGGGGTTTGTGGAAATCGCGGTGGAACTGACACGGACGATCGCAGATGACGCGGTGGCTCCAGGATGGTTGCCGGGCGATTTCTTCGGGACGCGTTTCGGCTCCGAGGCTCGAAAGTGATACAGACATTCCTGTCTGTTGCTGTCCGGTAGGTTTCGATCCGCCGCTCACAGACACCAATGTCTGTGTCACCTCGGGCGTTTAATTCATCCGCTCGAGCGCCATGGCGGCGGCGGAAGTCCGGTTCTCGACGCCGAGCTTGGCGTACGTGCTCTCGAGATGCTTTTTCACCGTCGTCAGCCCGATGCCGAGGACGGTCGCGATCTCGTCATTGGTCTTCCCCCGTGCGACCCAAAACAGCACCTCGGCTTCACGCGGGGTGAGTCCGAGTGATTCGAGTTGAGACGGCGATTGATCCTCATAGCGGACCGAACCCGGCCGGGAGGAAGCGGCGGCGGAAAGTTCCGCCCGACGCAGCCGGGCGCGCACCGCCGCGGACAGCTCGGCCGGAGCCACGGGTTTTGTGAGGTAATCGTCAGCGCCAAGATTCATCCCCGTGCGCACATCCTCCTGCTCGTTCCACCCAGTGAGAAACACGAACGGCAGATGCGCGGTCCGCGGTTCGCTCCGCAAACTTTCCAGCACGCGGTGTCCGTTCATTTCCGGCATCGTGATATCGCAGATGACCAAATCCGGAGGATTGCGTCGGGCTTCGTCAACGCCCTCACGGCCATTTCTCGCCTCAATCACCTCGTAGCCATCCAGGCGCAGTAACTCCACGCAATGCTCACGCAGCCGCGCGTCGTCATCGATGACCAGGATCCTTTTCACTCCAACCAGCGTGCGTGCCACCCGTCGCATGTAAAGCGCCAGCTACCGGCGAGGAACTTAACCGCCCACTGGGCCAACCGGCCCACATCCGACCGGCCCATACCGCAAATGGATTTTCGCCGTACAATGGCCGCAATCAATCGAACCGACGCCATGAAAACGTTTCCTCTTCCCGCCCTCATCGCCGCCCTGGCCGCATTTATAGCGGTGCCATTCAGCGCCGCCGCCGCCAGCATGCTCGTCCTCACCGCCGGCCTCGGATTTATTATCCACGTCGACTACGTGCTCCGGGTCCGGCGCGTCCGGCTGCCACAACGGAACCCGGTGAGCACGACCGCCGTTCCGCTCCGGTCGGAAACCAAGAGTGACGAGCGCCACCCACTCGCCGCCTGAACACTCGGCGCTTTTCCGGTTCGCTGCTTTGGACACCCTTTCCTCCCTCTCTCATGACCTCGACCGAAATTGCGCTCGTGCAGGATTCATTCCGGCGGGTCATTCCGATCGCGGATGAGGTGGCCAGTCTCTTCTACGCCCGAATCTTCGAACTCGACCCTGACCTGCGCACCCGGTTCTTCGGAGACATGGCCGAGCAAGGCCGCAAACTCGTGGATCTGATCGCCGGTGTGGTGGCCAATCTTGAGCACCCCGCCGCGATTGTGGCGGCGTTCCACCAACTCGGCCCCGCCAATCTCCGCGATGCGGTGAAAGCCAACCACTGTCCCAAAGTTGAAACCGCACTGCTGTGGACATTGGAGAAAAGGCTCGGACCCGAATTCACGCCGCAGGTCCGGGCCGCGTGGCACGCCGCCTTCACCTTCGTCTGCCATACGGTACTCGCGGCGCTCCGCGACGCCGCCTGATCCATCATTCTTATGCAACGCTCCGCCCTAAGCCCGGTTCGTCGGACTCGACGATTGACTCCCGCATCCACTCCACGCTCTGGCCGTACCCCGCGGACTCACGCCGCGACGCCGGATCGGACCGCAATCCGCCCCGCGCCCGAACTGCAATCCCCCCTTTCACCCCTGAAACAGAAAACCCGCAAAACCCTCGGCGCCATTGGCGCCATCTGGCTCGCTTTCGCAGCCAGCGCGACAAGTCTGGCCGCCCCGGTCGATTCCGCTCCGCCTCTTAGCGCCGCGCAAAAAAAAGATCCCGTCATCGTTCGCGGCCAATACCTGGTGGAACCGACTGGTCTCTGCGCCGACTGCCATACTCCGCGAAATGAGAAGGGCCAGTTCGCGCAGTGGTCGCCTACTTGAAGTCGCTCGGGCCGAAATCGGTCAAAGCCATGGCAACCTCGCGCTAGAAGCGCTGGGTGGATCCCAGCACGTTGCCCTTGCGCGATCGGCTGCGCCGGCCATCACCGCGGCCGGCGCTTTCCGCCGTTGCGTGTGTCTCATCCGTTCCCATCGTGATGAGTCGCACAGCGATGATTCCGCCTCCCAGCACCGAACCCACGAACGTTTCAGTGGGGCCCGCGAACCCGGATGATCAACTCGCCCGAGTCCAGGAAGCGCTGCGACAAAGCGAACTGCTCCGTCAGGAATCGCAGTCATATTTCGAGAAGAGCTTCAACTCGAGCCCCGCCTTCATGGCGATCGCCCGGGCGAGCGATAATGCAATCCTGGAGATCAACCCCGCATTCCTCACTGCTTCCGGGTACACGCGGGAAGAGGTGGTGGGGCGCACCACGCTCGATCTCGGCATCTGGATCCATCGATCGCAGCGCGACGAGTTTCTCGAGCGCATCCATCATGACCGATCGGTGCGGGATTTCGAAGTCGACCTCCGGACAAAAGCGGGCCGGACGCGCTCGCTCATCCTGAACGCGGATCTGATGGAGCTCAGCGGTACGTTGTGCATGCTGACCGTCGGGATCGATATCACCGAGCGGCGCCTCCACGAGCGCACCCAAGCCGCGGTGCATCAAATTTCCCAAGTCGTGCTCAGCGGCGGCGACCTGCCCGCCTTGTTTGCCGATGTCCACCGTAGCATCGGGGAACTGATGCCGGCCCGGAATTTTTACGTCGCGCTGCTCAGCCCCGACCGGGCGGTGCTGTCGTTCCCGTATTTCATCAACGAACACACGCAACCTCCGCCCGCTCGCGCGCCGCGAAACCACGTGGCTGAGTTCGTGATCAACTCCGGCCAACCCCTGCTCGCCACCTACGCGGAGGTGGCCACGGTGCTCGCCGCCAGTGGACCGTATCAGCCGGATGGTGACACCTTCAAACAATGGCTTGGCGCGCCTCTGATTGTGGAAGGTCGGAGCATCGGCGTCATCGCGGTGCAGGATTATAAGATCGAGCATGCCTTCACGGATGCCGACGAGCGTCTGCTTAAGTTTATCTCTGAACAAACCGCCGAGGCGATTCAGTGGCAGAAAGCCGAAGCGGCCCAGCGGGAATCGCGGCTGTATTTCGAGAAGAGCTTCCATTCCAATCCGGCCTTGATGTCGATCAGCCGGCTGCGCGACGGCCGCATGATCGAGGTGAATCCCGCGTTCATTCGGAATTGCGGTTACTCCCGCAAAGAGATCATCGGGCGCACCACCCAAGAGCTCGGCCTGTGGGTCGACCCTTCGCAGCGCGACACGTTCCGCCACCGACTCGCGACCGTCGGCACGGTCCACGACATGCAGGCCGACTTCCGGGCGAAGGACGGCCGCATCACCAGCATCCTGGTTAACGCCGACACCCTCGAACTGGATGGCGAGCCCTGCGTCCTGGCGGTGGGAATCGATATCACGGAGCGTCGCCGAAGTGACCGCGTTCAGGCCGCGACCTTTCAAATCTCCCGCGCCGTAATCGCCGGCGGTGACCTCACCACGCTGTTCGCCGAACTCCACAGTATCATTGGCGGATTGATGTCGGCGAAGAATTTCTACGTCGCCCTGATCAACCCGGAAGGGACCGTTCTCTCCTTCCCCTACTTCGTCGACGAGTATGTCGATTCCGCCCCGCCCCGCGCCCCGGTCAATCGATTTACCGAGTATATTATCGCGACCCGCCGTCCGTTGTTGGTCAACGCACCCGAATTGAGTCTGCTGCTCGCAAATCGCGGCGATTACCTCACGTTAGAGCGACCGGCAGCGCAAAGGCTCGGCGCCCCGCTCATCGCCGGTGGCCGCGTGCTGGGCGTGATTGCACTCCAGGATTATAATCGGGAGGACGCGTACGGAGAATATGACCTGCGACTGTTGAACTTCGTGGCCGAGCAGGCAGCGGGAGCCGTCCAGCAGCGGCAGGCCGAGATTGCCTTGGGCCGGGCCGAACAACGCTACCGCAGCATCTTCGAAAATGCCTTGGAAGGACTTTACCTCAGCACGCCGGAAGGCGGCTTTATCAACGTCAATCCCGCGCTGGCACGCATGCTCGGCTATGATTCAAGGGAGGAGTTGATGAAGGCAGTGAATGATATCGGGCGGCAGATTTACGTCGATCATGGCAGGCGCGATGAATTTTTTCGACTGATCGAACACTCCGACGAAGTCATTGATTTCGAGTCTGAAATTTACCGGCGGGACGGCAGCACCTGCTGGGTTTCGGAATCGGCCCGCGTCGTCAGGGACGCCGCCGGCGAGGTCGATCATTTTGAAGGAGTCGCGACGAACGTCACGCAACGTCGCGAAGCGGAGCGGACGTTGCGCGAGGCCAGGGATGCCGCGGATGCGGCAAGCCGGGCCAAGAGCTACTTTCTCGCGAGCGTCAGCCATGAGTTGCGCACGCCCCTCAACGGCATTCTGGGGTACACCCAGATCCTCCGCCGCGATTCGACGCTCGGCGCCAAGCAGCGCGACGGCGTACGCGTGATTCACGAGTCGGCCGACCACCTCCTGGCCTTGATCAATGACGTGCTCGATCTCTCGAAAATCGAGGCCGGGCGCATTGAACTTCATCCGGCGGAATTCGATCTGCAGGAATTTGCCAGCGGCATCGAGCGGGTGTTCGCGCTGCGGGCCAAGGAGAAGAGCATCCTCTTCGAAACGGCGGTCGCGAGCGAGTTGCCCCGCTGGGTGCGCGGTGATGAACAACGGCTGCGGCAGATCGCCTTCAATCTCATCTCCAACGCCGTAAAATTCACCCGGGCCGGCGGCGTGGTGTTCTCCATTCAACGGGCTGATCCGTCCGACGGCTCGCCGTTGCGGTTTTCCGTCAGCGATACCGGGATCGGCATCTCGCCGGAAGACATCGGGAAACTCTTTCAGCCGTTTTCCCAGGTAGGTCACGCGGCGGGAGCCGCGGCCACGGGGACGGGACTCGGGCTCGCGATTAGTCGCAGCCTGGTCGAACGCATGGGCGGACAGCTGCAGATCGAGAGCAAACCCGGCTGGGGCAGCCGGTTTTGGTTCGACGTGGCGCTACCGGAAGCGACCGCGACCGAGCCCGCTCCCCGCCTCACCACCCGGAGAATTGTCAGCTATGCCGGCGCCCCGCAGCGCATCCTGATCGTTGATGATATTGCGGCCAATCGTGCTGTGATGGTGGACATGCTGTCACCGCTTGGCTTCGACGTCGCGGAAGCGGCGGACGGCGCGGCGGCCTTGCTCATGGCGGAGAAATTTCAGCCGCACCTTGTTTTGATGGACCTGCGATTGCCGGGCGCGATGGACGGCCTCGCCGCCGTCCGCGCAGTCAGGGCCGCGGTGTACGGCAACGCGATTCGGTTTATCGCGGTATCCGCTAGCGCGTACGACCTCGACCGGAAGGAAGGCTTCGCCGCGGGTTGCGACGACTTCCTCGCCAAGCCATTCCGGGAAGAGGAGCTCTGGAATGCGGTCGCCCGCACGCTCCAGCTCACTTGGCTCTACGCGGAGGCGGAGGAAAGTCGGTCGCCCTTCCCGCTCCCTCTGCATCCGCCGTCACCCACTGAAGCCGAAGCGATCTACGAACTCGCCGCGAAAGGAGACGTCGTTGCGATTCGGGACCGCGCCCAAGCGCTGATCGCGCAAGACCCTCGATTCACGCCCTTCGCCCAGAGTGTGCTTGAGCTTGCGGCCCGTTTTAAGATGAAGGCCATCCGGCAATACGTGGCACGCTATATAGACTGATAAACAAAAAAAGAAAGCTACTCCCGGAGCCCCGGTGCGCTCCCGTTCATTCCTGTTTTCATCTTCTGGTTTCGTCCGCTCGTTCTGCGTTTCTTCTTTCTCCCTCATTCTGCTTTCTCCCGTTGTCCGTCTTTTCCTCCCATGCCCGAGACCATCCTCATCGTCGATGATACGCCGGCCAATCTCGGCATCCTCGTTGAAACGCTGGGAAGCGCGGGGTATCGCTTGATGGTGGCCGAAGACGGGGAAGAGGCTCTGGCGCAAACCGCCAGGACGCAGCCCGACCTCATTCTCCTCGACGTCATGATGCCGGGGATCGACGGGTTTGAGACGTGCCGGCGATTGCGAGCCCAGGCGACCACGCAGGACGTTCCGGTGCTGTTCATGACGGCGCTCAATGAGGTCCAGGACAAGATCAAGGCCTTCGCCGCGGGTGGCGTCGACTACATCACCAAACCGATCGAGCACGAAGAAGCGCTCGCCCGCGTGCGCACCCACCTGACGTTACGGCGACTGCGCCAGGAGCTCGAAGACGAACTCGCTCTCAAAGCCCGCTTTATGCGCTTCGCCGGGCATGACCTGCGGAACCCGCTGTGCTTGATTCTCATGGCCGCCGACCTCGCGCAGCGTCAACCCGCGGTCGCGACCACCCCCAAGCTGGCCAACTACATCGACAACATCTCCGAGTCCGCCGCCCAGATGCGGCGGATCATTGATACGTTTC
>CAYVDZ010000126.1:527-3159 GCA_964450575.1 uncultured Opitutus sp. | reverse complement strand
CCGTACTCCCTCTGCCACCAGCGCGGGCAATCGCTCCGGCCGCGTCGACGTGAATCTCCTCGCTGAAGCCGTGGTGCGCCAACACACGACCGCCGCGGAACGAAAAACCATCATGCTCGGCACCGAACTCGCGACCGCCCTGCCCCTGGCCCGTTGCAACGCGGCCCTTACCTATCAGGCGTTCGCGAACCTCACGAGCAACGCGCTTAAGTTCACTCCGCCCGGCGGGCGCGTCCGCCTCAGCACCCGGGCAATCGACGGATATGTGCGCATCGAGGTTATGGATACGGGACCGGGCGTGCCCGAGGCGGAGCGCGGTCAGCTGTTCGTCGAGCGGGCCCGGCTTTCCCCCCGGCCGACCGGCGGCGAGGAAAGTAACGGGCTCGGACTCGCCATCGTGAAGAATCTCGTGGAGGCGCAAGGCGGCCGGGTCGGTGCCGACTTTCCGGGCGATTCCGGCAGCGTATTCTGGTTCGAACTCTCCACGCGGTAAAACCAGGCGCGGCGTTTCCCAACGTTCCCTCAGTTCACCCGCCGCCGGGGTTGCCTCAATCAGAAGTGTCCTCACTGTCCGGCCATGGCTGCCTCGCGCCAGATGCCTCCCCGACCAACCCAGCGGAAACCCAGCTTCCCCGTCGGGGAAGGGCTGCGCAATTACCTCCAGCGCTACCGCCGGGAACGCGAACTGCCCGTGACATACGACCGGCTGCGGGCCTTTCACGAAGTCATTCCACTGACCGATGATCTTGGAAAACCCACCCTGTGGGACACGGTGATCTACGAGGCCAGCGAAATGTCGTCGTTGAATGAGGCCCTGAAAGAAGTCTACGCCTGGCTGAAAGTGGACGGAGACTTGTCGGTGGTGGATCACCTTTACGTGGACCGGGTGGACTTCTGCACCTTCGGCAATTCGACGCCGTTTCGTATCCGGATTGTTAATGCGTACAACGACAACCAGGATTATTTCTATGTGAAGCGGGCCGATGCCTCGCGTCTCTACGGACTTGAGCTCGAGCATCTCCTCTCCCCCAACCGCCTGAACTTTCTCACCTTTGGCAACACTCTCGTGGAGGAGCATGTGGCGGGCATCCCCGGGGACATGTTCATCGACACCTGGCTGGGCCGGCAGCACGAGCTGAAGCCGATTCGCGTCGCCAAGGAACTGGTGAAGTTCAACGAGCGCTGCTTCGTGCGCCTGCTGGGCGACATGCGATCGTACAATTTTGTTTTCGTCGTCACGCCGGATTTCGAGGAAGCGCAGTTGCGTATTCGCTCGATGGATTTCGACCAGCAGAGCTACGATGGCCGGAAGAATTTTTATCTTCCCCAATTCTTCAAGGAGAACGCCGAGCTCGTGCGCTTCTGCACGAAGCACCTCCGACCGGAAACCGCCCGACAGTATCAGCGCGAGGAGCAGACCCTCCTCCTCCAACGGGCATCGCTCGCGTCCGAACGGCTCGGCTTACTCCTGCACGACATGGCCCGGGATCCGATTGCTCCGCGGGAAAACATCCATCGCCTGCGCGAGGGGCTCGCCGACCATTACCAACGGACGGATTACCTGCGTTGCGAGTCGATGGGCGCGCTCATCCGCGAAAACCTCGAATCCATCCGCCGCGATATCGGCAAACCCGTGGTGCCGGAACTGGTGCCGGAGTAGATCCACGCCCCAGCGGCGCCGGGGTGATCGCAGAGAGAAGCGCGCCCCGCGCCATTCTCGTCGAGTTGCTGAAAGCAGGAGCTTTCGGGGCGAAACACCGTCGTCCCTGAGGAAGCCATTCGAGTAAAAACGCTCCCGCTGGTGGTGTGCAAAGTCACGCAATCAGTGACACTTTCCTGGAGCATGGAATGGGAAAAAGCAGTGCTGAAGACGGCCCGGCGGAGTTCAGGCCGCCGCTACTTTTTTTCCCGGCCGCCGGCCCCGGAGCCCACGCGCTCCACCGTTTTCAGGTGATGTGCCCGACGCGGGAGGAGAAGCGGCCGAAGTCGCTTCTCCTTCGGCTGCTCAGGCCGGAACCCACGCCCCGACGCCCACCACTTCCTCCACTTCGGCTTCTTCGGGGGGAAGTTCGTTCAGCGGCGCAAACCGTTCGGAGGAAAATCCCAATTCCTGCTCCCCTTGATGAAAAGGATCACGCGGGTTCGTCAGCTCCTCGAGGAGCAATCCAACGGTCGCGGAGTCGCCCCCTTTAACGATCTTCTCCCGGCCCAGAAACACCTCGCGAACAGTGTAAATGTTATCCTTCACCGGGAGCTGCTTGTAGAGCGCGCGGATTGTCGGAGAAAATGTATCGTTAATGCAGACGACTTTCTGACCTTTGACCATGGATGCGGAAAATAAGAAACGGCGGAAAAACTGCAAAAGAAGAAACGGAGAAACCGCGGCAGGAAAGGCTCTTGTTTCGCAGTTTTAGCCAATGCCTTGCGCCTCTTGCGCCTCCGAAGGGAATCTCCGGGTCCGAACGTTTCTTCTTTCTCCCGTTTCAAACGTTTCTTCTTTTCCTACTCGATCCTTCCTTCGTCGAAATCGATCAGATCGGGGACACTCTTGATCTCTCCGAGCCGGTCGGCACAGCCCATCGCGGTCAGCGCGGTGAGCATGAATTCCCGCCCGGCGGGCGTCATCCCCTTC
>CAYVDZ010000126.1:0-517 GCA_964450575.1 uncultured Opitutus sp. | reverse complement strand
AGCCGCCGCCCGCACCTCCGACGACAGCAAGGCCAGAAGCCGCCGATCGCGTTCTCCGTCATCGACACCTTGATCGAGACAAGTGTGCACGATGCTCTCGACCGCGGCCGGCTCGATGCCAAGGTGCATGCACAGGAAACGATCCAGCCCGCGCTTGTAGTTCCTGGCATAACTCGCGGGCAACGTGCCGTGCTCTTTCACATACCGGCACTTCGCCAGGAAGCGCGGCAGATAGAGCAAACCCGTCGCCGCATGCGGCAAATAAGGCGACGGCAAACAGGTGAGCACTTCCCCGGTGGATCCGGGGATTGGTTTTGATGGCATGCCCCACCGTCGCGGCGCCTCACCCTCAACGTCAAGGCCGCGCCGCGCCAAAGCAGTCCGCGCGTCGGCAGCGCCGCCGGAAATTCAAGCGCCACCTCGCAGCGCCCGCATCTACACTTCGCGACCCGCCGTTCGCGACCTGAGGGACTCGGTCAGAAATAAACGCGCAGAGCTGCGCCGGGATTGGGTCGCC
>CAYVDZ010000125.1:0-10338 GCA_964450575.1 uncultured Opitutus sp. | reverse complement strand
CCGCACCTCGATGCGCTGGCGCGCAACGGCACGCTTTTCTCGGACGCGTTTTGCACCACGTCGAGTTGCAGTCCGAGCCGCGCGGTGATTATGACCGGACTGCACCATCACGCGAACGGGCAGTATGGGCTGGCCCATGGCGAGCATAACTTCTCCTCGCGGCCGGACGTGAAGTCCCTGCCGCTGCTCATGCGCGCAGCGGGCTATCGTACCGCAAAATTCGGGCGATCCGTGCATGCCCGCCCGTACGAAATCTATGAATTCGACGTAACCGTGCCGGCGACGAATCTGCCGGTCACCCTCGAGCGACGCCTGTATGGACGCGACATCGTGCGCTGCGTCGACGACGCGGGCCAGTTCATTTCAGCGGCTGATCCCCCGGCCGTTCTTCGTGATGGTGGCAACCTGCGATGCCCACCGTTTTGGCACGCGCTTTGACGAGCTCCCGGATAAGCCCAACACGTTTGCCAACGACCACCGTTACACGGGAGTCGACGAGGTGTTGTATTCGCCGGAGCAGGTGCTGGTACCCTCGTATTTGAGCGACACCCCCGCGACGCGCGCCGAGCTGGCCCAATATTACCAAAGCGTCTCCCGCCTCGACCAGGGGCTCGGCCGGCTGGTTGCAGTGCTGAAACAAACGGGCCACTGGGACGACACCCTGGTCATTTTCATCGCCGACAACGGCGCGGCGTTTCCCGGGGCCAAGACCAACGTCTACGAGCCGGGGTTGCGCCTTCCCTGCGTGATCCGCGATCCGCGGACCCCTCAGGTCGGCGTCGTCAGCGATGCCATGGTCAGCTGGGTGGATATCGCCCCGACAATTCTCGACTATGCCGGGGCGTGGTCGCCCGAGGTCGAGATGCATGGCCGCTCCATCCTGCCGGTGCTCGGCCGGGCGAACGCCCCGGAGTGGAGCGAAATCTACGCGTCGCACACGTTTCACGAAGTGACGATGTATTATCCGATGCGGGTTGTGCGCGATCGGCGCTACAAGCTCATCTGGAACGTAGCCCACTCGCTCGAGTTTCCCCTGGCCTCCGATCTGTGGAGTTCGGCCACGTGGCAATCCGTGGCGGGTCCGGAGGCCGCCGGGCGGCTGGGCCGGCGGACCGTCCAGAGTTATCTGCGCCGGCCGCGTTTCGAGCTCTACGACCTGCAGACGGACCCCGAGGAGACTCGCAACCTGGCGGACGATCGTGCGCACCGCGAACTGCTCGATCGCATGGTGGCGAGGCTGAAAACCTTTCAACGCCAAACCCGCGATCCGTGGCTGGTGAAAGGGACGCACGAGTGATCGTCGGTGCGAAGCCGAGCCCTACGGGATGCAGCGGGAACTTCGCTGCGGTCGAGTCGCTCTCCACGTGCACGTGAAACGGCTCATCACGATCGCTCGAATAGAAATGAAACCGATAGGGCCCGATGATCTTGACCGTAGGCACGCTTCCCAGCGTTAAACGATCGTATATGAACGCCAGATCGGCTCCGCCTGACTTCGGGGTACGGCCTCACAACTGAACAGAGTTTTCGCTGCTCTTGCCCCCCCGATCGACCACTCAACATCGATTCACAAAGTGAAGAAACTCCATCCAACCAAAAAAGAACTTTCTTGATAAAGTCCGGGAAGAATATCGACGGAAGAAACCGTGAGGTTCAAGCCGCCCGGTTTAAGTGAGTTTCATCCGGCCGCTGGCACAGAGCCCGGGATGGGATCTTTGAGCAATTCGCAGACAATACGCTGGCTCGGATCAGACCGCAAAACTTGCGGTAGCCACGTATGTGGACGCAACGCTTTCAGAATGTGGAGCGCCTGCTCTTCAGATTCGATGTGGCCCCGGAATAGTTCTTCGTTGTACTCTGGAAGCTCCAGACCTTCTTCCTGAAACCAGCTCTCAAGAAATATTGGCTCTAAAACGCCGAACCAGATGGTGACGAATTTGCCGTCCTGGCTCAGGTAGCCGTTGAGTCGATGGTAGTCGTGCGTTCCGTCGACACGGGCGTGATTACGCCACTCGTAGAACTTCACATCCCCCGGCGGCCTGTGCGTGGGCAGAAGCACAAAGCCATGGCGAATCGGTTCAAACGAGCGAAGTTTCGACCGATCTCCAGCACTGGCCCCTTTCGCGTTGGTATTCATAGTGCCTCTTCGATCTGACGAGCTATTTCCATACGCTCAGGCAGCACTCGTACGATGATCGTGCCGTCGTTCGAGATCAAATAGACAACGAAATGACGTGGACTGCCCACAATCTGATCATGGACCGCAGCTCGCTTGCGACTGTGCCTGATATGATATAGTCGAATGCCGGTTTGAAGAGCTGGCATTTCGTACGAGTAGAGGAGCTGGGGATCGGCGTGGATCTCAGCGATGGCTACAGCGAGCAGCGTCTTGTATCGCTCAAGGGCCGCATCGCCGAAATTCTCCACCGACCATTTGCGAGCATTCTTGATGTCGGGGCGCGCGGCGGGAAAATAGCGCATTAGCATCAGATCACGGTTTTACTCGAAAGTCTTTTCGGGCGTCGTCCGCGCATTCGTCCATGAAAGTTTCGAGGTTAGAGATTTCGACGGGCGCGCCCGAGTCCAAACCGAGTTGGATTTCCTGGCGGAGCCGGAGGAGCCTTAATTCGCGTTCTTCCTCTTCTCGGGCCATGGCAATCAGCGCGGCGCGGTGGACTTCGCTAGCGTTGTTGAACGCACCGCTTTCCACGGCCTTCTTCACGAAGCGGTCGAGTTCAGGCGTCAGGTTCACGTTCTGGGTTGGCATGGTTCTATCTTAGCCCGATTGGCAATCTTCGTCAATCGGTGTTGTGCTCTCTCCATCAACCGGCAGCATGACGACGGGAGCTGCCTGTAACATCACCGCTGATGCGAAGGGGGCGGACCGATGGGGAAGAAATCGGCGGAGGAGAAACTGATGCTGGCAGCCGCGCTCAAACGTACCACGTCGGGTTTAAATGGTATGGCTGGCGGAGCGGTACAGATGGGTGCGACCGATCGCGTCGGGGCGCTGCTGCATCGGTTTCACGAGCGCGGTGGCACCGACCGACCAGCGTTCAAACGTATCCTGTCCGAATTCCTGGCATGACCCCTTCGGCTAGCTCCTGACCCATCATTGGCCCTTTTGATTTCTCCGCAACGTCAGCCCAACTGACGCCGCAGCTCCGCCAGATCGGCCTCGATCCGTGCGAGCACGGCCTTCGGGTCTTCCGGCTTTGCGTCCGCCGACGATGCGCTCGCCGCCGCCTCTGCCACCACGTCCGCAGCAGCGAGTTCCTGCATCGTGGAAACAATGATACCGATGAACAGGTTCAGAATCGTGAACGTGGCAATAACGATGAAGGGCACGAAAAAAGCCCAGGCCCAGGGATGCGTTTCCATCACGGGCCGCACGATGCCCATGGACCAGCTTTCGAGCGTCATGATCTGGAACAGCGTATAGAGACTTTCACCCAGCCCGCCGAACCATTGCGGATGCGCGCCGCCGAAGAGCTTCGTCGCAAGCACGCCGGCCGTGTAGAAGAAGATCGTCATCACCGCGATTACACCGGTGAGGCCGGGAATCGCGTGCAGGAACGCCGCCACCACGCGCCGTAATTGCGGAATCACGGTAAGCAGGCGCAGAACGCGCAGCACCCGGAGCGCGCGCAAAACAGCCCACGGTCCCGCGCCCGGCGCCAGCGCGACGGCGACCACCGCCAGGTCGAACCAGTTCCAGCCGCTCTTCCAAAACAATCCGCGATACACTGCCAGCTTCAGCGCCAGTTCCACCACGAAGATGGCGAGGCACAGGCGATCGATGATCACCAGCACACCGCCCCAAGCGGAGTTCATCACCTCCGCGTTGGTTTCGAGGCCGAGCACCGCGGAGTTTAGTAGAATAACGCCGACGATGAACGACTGCGCGGGCGGTGCCTCGACAAACTCGGCGACACGCAGCCGCCACGGCGCGGCGTGGGGGAGTTGACGAAGCGCAGCCAGGTCGAGTTCGCTCATGAGAAGAGCACGAAAGTGTCCGGCCGGGTACCCTCGTCAATCGCACGACGGCTGGAAATGTCCGCCGTGATTATACCCCCCAGCTCCGACCGTACCGCCCTGCACGCACCTCTTTCGCTGCTTTCCGCTGTTGCGACTCAACCCCGGAGGAGCATCAGGCCGCGGCCCCAGCGGCGTTTCGGGCGTAGCGGCACGCAGCGTTTATGCCCTGTTTTCCCTCTGGGTGCCGACCGCGAAGCCATGGCTCGCGGTCCGGCGGCAGATGGGCGAAACCGATGGCGTCGGGTCGCTGCTGCATCGGTTTCACAAACGCGGTGGCACCGAACCGCCAGAGCTCCCATGCATCCTGTCCGGATTCCTGGCATGACCCCGTCGGCAGCCCCTTTTACCCGACTATATATTCTAATGGTAAAGTTCGCTTCATTTCGTCGAAACCCGTACATCGTTCGGGGTTCACACCCGTACCCCGATGGACTTCACGTTACGCGTCCTACTTTCTGTTGCTGCCCCAATCTGGGCCGAACAGTCGCTGCGCGCGCAGACAACGGAACGACCGGCGATCTTCGCCTCCCGGTCAGCGACGTCGAGTTTGAGCGAGACTCCGGCAGAGACGGCGCACAACCCGCCCAGTCGCTTCTCAAACCGCGTACGAGCGCTCGTGAACACCGCGAGCGAGCGCTTACTTGCCGGGGCAAAGCCCTTCGAAATCACGACGTCGATTGCTGACCCCGAGTCGCGATCGGATTCCTCAACGTTAATACCCGGTTCGGGGACCGTAATGCTACCGCGCTACGTCGTGAAGTCGACGGCTCTCCGCTGGGAAGAAGAGGAACGACCAGACCTCCCGCCCCTCCGGCCCTATACAATCGAACGCGACGGTCGACCCGGTTTGGTGACAGGTTATACGTTCCCGGTGTGGCGCTCCTAGAGTGGTTCCAGGGAACTGAACCAAATCCAATCGATTTTGCGGGACGTGGCGTCGACCACGCGAGTGACTTCGGCCGCGTGGAGCTCAAGTTCAAAATCAGGTCCTGAGTGGGTGGCTACAGACATAGGTAAATGATTCGGGCTATAAAGAGCCGACGACGATTGACCGGCAGGCCCGGACAAGCTGGATATTGAATCTGCTCGCCGGATCACCGTTTACAAGATTGAGCGTCGACTCCACGCGTACCGGCCACGTGCAACAGGCTGCCCCATCAAACCGCTTCTGCAGGACCGCTACCGCAGTCGATCCAGCACTCCGCGCAGCTTCGCGCGGGCGGCGGTCGCCGCCGCGCCTCCTTCGCCGGCCGGAATCGGACGCACCTGCTCCGAGTCCGCCTCGAAATCGTAGAGACGACCGTCCTCGTACAACTTGAATCGCCTGTCGACCGCCCAGCGCTCGAGCCGTCGATTCTCCTTATCCACGCCGGGCCTCGGATCGTGGTGAAAAAATGCCCACTCGCGCGGCTGTCCGCGCTCGCCTCGCAACTGCGGCAGGAAAGTGCGACCGTCAATCGGGTGCGCCGGAGCCGTTCCAGCAACATCGAGCAGCGTTGCATAAAGATCGACGGAATCGATGATATCATCGGAGACGCTTCCCGGTAAAATTGTGCCGGGCCAGTTGGCGATCAGCGGCACCCGCACCCCGGTTTCCAAGCTAAGGCCCTTTCCGCCCCGGACCGACCGTCCTCGAAAATCGGATACGATCGAGCCGTGCGTGCCATTATCGGTCATGAACACAATCAACGTTTGCTCGCGCAGTCCGAGTGTATCCAGCTCATCGATCAGCCTGCCCACGAGTTTGTCGGCATAGGCGACCATATCGGCGAAATACTTCACCCGACCGGATTTCTTCTTCATCGCAACCACATCGTCAGGGTGGTCCTTGTCAAACTCGACCTGCCGCTTCGTCGGATCCTTCCAGTCTTCACTGTCCGGAGTGGGTACGAAGGGATCATGGGTCAGCACCATGGGATAATACAGGAAGAACGGCTCGCTGCGATGCCGCCGGAAGAATCCCTTGATATAGTCGACGAAAAGATCCGGACCGTATGCGCCCGCGAGATCCCGGCGCAGGATGCCGTTATCGTAGATTGTCGGATCCGCATAGCGGGATCCCTTGTCCTCCGTATGCAGTGCATGCCACAGATAGAATTCGTCGAAGCCGCTCATTTCCGCGGGTTGCCCCTTGCCCCGCCACGCCGGCATGTCGGGTGGATCGTAGCTGAATAGCTGCCACTTGCCCACGATGCCGGTCTTGTATCCCGCGTCGCGCAACGCATGGGCAAAGGTCCGCTCCGCCGGATCCATGACACCAAACGCCTGCCAGTTTCTGAAATTATACAGGCCGGTCATAACTTGTAGGCGGGTCGGCGCGCACAGTGGCTGCGAGTAGGCCCGGTCAAAACGGATCCCGGTCGACGCCAGCCGGTCCAGATTTGGCGTCGAGTACGACGTCCCTCCATAAGTGCCGAGACCTTCGATGCCGAGGTCGTCGGCCAGGATGAAGACAATGTTCGGGCGCTTCGTATCCGCGGCCCATGAGACGGCAAGGGGCAACATTCCTGCGATCACCATCAACGATGCAGCGATGAATCGGAGCGAAGTCATACCTGTACTTCGCCGGGAATTCGCCGTCGTGACAAGCCGATCGCACGGATGAATTCGAGCTTGGGAACTCACTCCGTCGGCGGCGGGATGCAGCGGAACAAAGTTTCCTTTTTAGGCAAGATGACTTACCTGACGACATGCTACCCCGCCTTTTCGTCCTGTTCCTTTTCCCCGGCCTACCCGGCGCGGCTGACGTCGTCTTCACTGCAGGTTCCGACTGGGAGATTGTGTCGAGCGGTCACCAGTTTGCGGAGGGCATGGCCTGGGACTCGAACGGGGACTTCTATTTTACGGATGTTCCGCGGGCGCAACTCTTCAAGGTCGACCAGACCACCGGCGCGAAGACGCTCCTCGACGGCGCAACTGGGCGGGCGAACGGGATCGCCTTTGGACCCGATGGTCGGCTTTACGGCTGCGCCAGCGGCGACAAGGCCATCTACGCCTGGGATCCGAAAACCTGGGAGAAGGTCGCGGTCACGCAGGGCACGCTTTCCAACGACATCGCCATTCTGGCGAATGGCACGATCTTCTACACGGATCCGAATTCGAATCTGGTCTGGCGACTGGCTGCGGGAACGTTCGCCCGCGAGACCGCCGTCACCCTTCCCTGGAAGCCGAACGGCATTGCGCTGTCGCGCGATCAACAAACGCTGCTCGTGGCCGAATTCGACTCCGACACGGTTCATGGATTCTCCATCGGTCGCGATGGAACGTTGACGGGACCCGCGCGCCCGGTTTATCATCTGGGGGTACCATCGGACACCATGGGCAAGCTGGACGGCATGATGGTGCTGGCGGACGGTCGACTATTGATCGGAACCGCGTTGGGCACGCAGATCGCTTCGCCCGACGAAGATATTGCGCCTGAAAGCGCAAAAAACCGCCGCGCATACGCACGCCGTAACAATGGATAAAAAATTCGCCCACTGCCGACATAAGAAGCGCTCCGAGCACTCGAAGATCCCATTGCTCGGAAGTGATCCAGTAGAGATTGTGCTGCGGGTAAGTCTGCCCGCAATCGAGGCAAGGAAGCAGGCGATCTTTGATGTCGGCGATATAAAGTTTTTCTTTTTGGAGCAGACGCAAATTTAAGCGATCAATGGTTTTATGCCATTGGGCGGGTCGCTCCTTCGCCGTGTGACGGACGCTCAGCAGGGCATGGTGCTTGTACAGATAGTCCTTGAAACGCGGATAGTCGGCGGGATTGACGAGCCCTTTTTCGTTCCACGGATTAACCAACAAATGGCCAGACCAAGACACACGGCCACCTATCAAGTCCGAGGCCATGGCTAGCGGCAGCATCCGATCGGGCTCGATATCCAGTCTCTCGCGTGTAATGAAAATACGATCGGCTCCGGTTGCGACGCCAATGCCAATTCTTGTCCCGGTGACGTCGCTCTCCAGTGGGAAAAAGGTGGATTCAAGATGCTTCAACAGGCGCAGCGCTTCCGGGGAGGAACAAGGCCACGGCTCACCTCCACGAAACCAGTCCGGGAAATGCGCCGTGCGCACGACTCTGTTAGAGCAACCACTCGTCAAAGAGCCGATTATGTCGACGCGATCTGCAGTCTCTATTCCAGGAAGTGCTTTTGCGACCACGACCGCGCCTTGCGGCTCATGAGCGATGATAGTGACCGCCGGATACGCCGACACTTCTGATTCAAACGCCGCGACATCGTGAGCCTCGATTATCGTGCGAACTGCGAAGCCTTGCGTGGTGATATACTCGCGCAACGTGGCGCCGTAATCATTCAACATCCAGCGATCCGCACAAATGTAGGCGCACACGCCGCCGGGTTTAAGCTGCATCAACGCCGCTTGGTAAAACGCAATATAGATGTCGGCCCGGCCCCGCATCGCGCTAAATGATCGATACAGCGCGGCTTTCTCCAAAGGAATTTCTTCAAGGCGAATGTAGGGCGGGTTCCCAAGAACAAAATCGGCTATGGGAAAGCCAAGAGCGGCTTCAAGAAAGTCGGCGGTTTTGATCCACGAACGTGCGAGCGACGCGGCCGTTGTATTTGCAACACCGAGGTCAATCAAGGTGGTGGTAACCATATCCACCGCGTTAGCGGCGGAGAGGGGATCTATCTCAAAGGCACGGATCGCTTCCGCCGCATTAATCAGCGGGATGCAGTGGCCACGACAGGACTCAACAAGACGACGCACCATCTCACGCAAAAAGGCGCCATCACCCGCAGAAGGCTCCACGGCGACCATTTCACCTAATCTTCGACCCACAGTGTAGCCCGCCAAATCTAAAATAAGCGCAACCATCCATGGCTTGGTGTAAACGACTCCCACCTCCCTAGATGGAGGGACTTCAGTCACGGGCTTAGCAATTTCGGATGGCATGAAAAGAACGACTGAAGCAGATAGGTTAAGTCTGTAAACGGCTTTGCTGAAAATTCTACGGATTGGGATTCCAACGTGCCTTGAAGTGAAGTGTAAGCGAGCCCTCAGTCGTAATCACCTATAAATCCGGGTGAGGCATCTCGGATACTGTTCGTTGCCGGGTGCTTCCTGGCGACGTGGTGCATCAACTTCAAATTCAAGCTTCCGGTCTACCCCATCATCGATTGCAGCATCTCAATCCTGTCCGTAATGGAATTGTCCCGGCACCGCGGTTGGCTAACTTTGGCCGGGGCAGCCTGAGGTGACTAATGCAAAGAACCCGATTCTATTGGCTCTCCTCTCCTCGACCTCTGGTCGGAGAACAAAACTACCAAGGTGATCGGCAAGGGTCAGGCTGAGGAAACTATTTCCAGAACTCGCGGCAGTTAACGATCCGTCTGAGGCAATGCAACTCGACGAAGTAAACGAACCCTCACGGAGTCTCTTTCACGAAATCCCAGGCGCAATCGGCGAGTTCGCCGTCTTTATAGCGGATCAAGAAACCCGCTCGCACTTCTGCTTCGATCCAGACTGAATCGACTTCGCCGGCGTTCGAAATGCCGTTGGCTCGCCGGATCACCTCGTGCGGGACGGCGAACGTTTCGCCTGACTCGAACTCGACTTCGAAAATGTCCTCGTCATCGAGGTATCGCACCGCCCGGATCGGCTCAAACGTGGCTGTGCCCAGCGGCTTCGGTTCCGCGTAGGTTTTCATAATACTTTGCTGGAATTCCTTCACGATTGCAACCACCGCCGCCGGTGGCTGGCCGCTTTCAAGGTAGGCATACGCGGCCAGCCGCACGCGACCCAGCAGACGGTTGTCACGGTCAAAAACATGTACGTGACAGGGCTCATGGTCGCCTTTGAACCACACGAAGAACTAGCCACCCCGGCGCTTGCGGCCATGACGCAAACGACTCGGGGCGGTTAAAGCTTCGCCAACAGCGCCTTCAGCTTATTGGCACGCCTCGCAGGCCTCGCCGTTTCTCATCGCTTCGATGCTGCAGGCGGTTTTTTCCTCGGCGGTGTAGGTCTTTTTTGTGCCCCCATTCGACGGGCTCATGGTCGCTGAATGGCTGCCTCCGGTGTCGCCACTGTTCTGGCCGCCGGCGGAGCCTTCGTTGACGGCGCCGCGCATTTCCTTTTTCACTCCGACCGTTGCTTTCTCGATCGTCGACGCTCCGAGGCTGCGGAGGTAATACGTGGTCTTCAAACCCACGTGCCAGGCTTGGCGATACATGTGGCTGAGCGTCTTGAGGTCCGGGGTCTTGATCCAGAGGTTCACGCTCTGCGCCTGATCGATCCACTTCTGACGGCGGGCAGCGGCATCCAGGATCCACTTGGGATCGATAT
>CAYVDZ010000124.1:0-10464 GCA_964450575.1 uncultured Opitutus sp. | reverse complement strand
CGGCGTCCGGTCCGTGGCACTTGAAACAGGCATTCGAAAGAATCGGTCGAACGTCGCGATTATACTCCATCCGAAGCGCATCTGCGGTGCTGGCGCCGAGCAAAATCGACGGGCCGATAAGGAGGAAGGGGAGGAATCGGGATGCGACCATGACAAAAACGGGAAAGCCGAAGTGGTGATGCTCTCACGAAACGGCGCTCTAACGAGGGCGCAGGGTTATGGGGCGCCCGGTCCCTGAATATTGTCAACATGAAACAAAATACAATTCACCTCGCATTTTGTAGCCAGGGACGATCAGCCCTTCGCCGGCTCTCGCTTGTCGGTCAGGGATTCGGTGCACTCCGGTGGGGGCTGTTCCGAGCGTCGTTTTTGTCGGATCCGGAGTGCCGGATTCTTTTCGCACCAGCGGGAACGACGCGTTTATTCGCTTCGACTGCGAGTCGCGAAGTGTAGGTGCTCACGCATCGTGCGATCAGCCAGCATCGGGTCACGTTTGATTATGGCCCGAATCAGCTGCTCATGAAAATCCGCGGGGTGCGGTAGTCTCTGGTTCTGAATCCATCGCGTGGTGAGGAGCGCCCTCATGCTCGTGCGCTGCAGCGTGTCTTCTAACGAACCGTAACCCGTGGCGCGCGCCAGTTTGAGATGGAATTCAAGGTGGAGCAGGGTGCCCTGCGTTTCATCATGCGCGGGATCATTCATCCAGCGGTCGATGATTCCTGCCTCTTCGAGCAAGCCGGACAGCGTTTCGTCACTGCCGAACTCAGCGAGCAGGCGGACCACATGGCGCTCGATCGCTTCGCGTAACACGAACTCGTCCCGCAACGTTGCGTCGCTCAGGGCGATGACTCGCGTGCCAAACATTTCCTTCGTTTCCACAATGCCGTCGCTGGCGAGCCGGCCGAGCGCTTCGTTCACGATCGAAAGGCTGACGCCGAAACGTTTGACCAAGTCCCGCCGCACCAAGTGTATGCCCGGCTTGTAATGACCTTCCGTAATGTCTCGCTTGATTCCAAGATAGACCCGCGTGGCCTTGGTCTGAAACGTGTCGTTTGGTATCATCCTCGGCAAACCAGCGGGCGGCTGCCGTGACGGCAAGTGCGAAGAATTTCCGGAATGGTCAGCCGCGTGAGTTTGATTCGATGGTGGCATCGTCACAACGTGGTTCGTCGTGATTGCGGGTTACCGCGCACCCGGGCCGTCCGACATGAGATAGCCAAACAGATCCCGCACTTCGCGATGTGACAAGGAATCGAGCAGGCCCGCCGGCATAATCGAGATTGGCAGGCGCTCGATGGAGCGGACAGTACTGGGGTCAATCGTGGTTTCGCCGGCAGTTGAACGGATCGTCATGGTACGTGGCGTCTCTGCAACGATTCCGCCGGAGAGCACGCGACCGTCATCCAAGGTGACGATTGTCAGGCGCCAGTCGGCGGAAATCGAGGCACTGGGATCGATAATACTGAGCAGGAGATATTCGAGATCCTTGCGTCCGGAGCCGGTGAGGTCCGGGCCGAGGTTTTGGCCGCGGCCGAAGAGTTTATGGCATGCGGCACACCGGAGTTCAAAGATCGCGGCACCCTGGTCAATGTTTGCCTCCGCGAGTACGGCCGGCGAGAGGGTCGTCCGTAGCCGGATGAGGGTCGCATTGGTTTCGCCGCTGGGACGGGTCACGGCTCCCCATACCCGGTCGAGATGGGTAGCGAGCGCGGAATCACCAAGTCGCGCGATCTGTCGGGCGTGGTTCAAGGTGACGAACTTGCGGTCGAATTGTCCGGCGGCAACGGCGTCGAGGAGAGCGCGGGCGGAGGATGGGCGGGCAACAAGGGCGTCGATTGCGGCCCCTCGCTCGCCGGGTGGAAGCGAGGGGAATATGGCGATCACGGCATCGGTTACGCGCGCGTCGGCGAACGCCGGAAGCGTGCGGAGCAAGGCGTCGATGAGTGGACCGTCGCGGAGCAGAGTCAGGAGGTCGTCGAGCAACCATGGGGGATGCAATACCGCCAATTTGTCGAGCGCAGCGGTGCGCGCGCCGAGTGGCGCGGCGGGGTCGTTTAGGTCGGTTCGGAGCGCGTTGATCGCGCTGGAGTCTCCGAAAGTTGCTGCGAGGAGTGCGGCGGCGCGTCGGGTTTGCGGATCAGGTGATCGCATCAATTCAGCCAATCGGATGAGGGCACCGAAGGGTGGATTGGTGCTTACCTGACCTTGGAGTCCCCGGTTAGCACCGTTGAGCAAATCCAGCACGACGCCCTTGTCCCCGGCTTTCGCGAGCGCGGCAAAAAGCGCGGTGCGGGCGCCGGGGTTGGTGGAAATATCTTCGGCGAGCCGACGAGCGATGAATCCGCGCAATCGTGAAACGCGAAGATCCAGCGCAAGCCGACCTGCCGTCTTTGGATCGGCCGGAATGCTAGGTTGGAGCGAATACCAAAGGAGCCTCACCAGGTTCGGGTCTGCGCTAGGAGTGAGGCGAGCCCCGAGAACTTCGACGAGCGCGAGTCGGGCCTGAAGGTCGAATCGAGGGAGGGCTGACGCCAGGGCCACGTGTACAAGCCATGAGTCTTCGGTCCGGGCGAGCTCCGTGAGTGGCAGGACGAGGCGGTCTGCGGGCAACAGATCGGCCGCGAGCCGGACGGACCAATGGCGGAGGTGCTCGTCGGAGTGAGTGATTAGACTGAGCAACCAGTCAGGAGTGGCGGCACCAGCGGCGTGAAGAGCCCACAGTGCACGAAGGCGGGCGCTTGATTCCGAAGCGGAGCGAAACTGCTCGCGCAACGCCGTATGCGCTTCGGTGAGATCGGTACCGTCGTTGGCGAGTTCCTGGAGGCGGCGTCGGGCATGACGCACGAACCATTCGTTGCGGTGGGTTTGCAGGGCAGCCAGTTCGCGGGGTGAGGCCGTACCGAGATTGACCGGCATGCGCCGTGGCTCTCCCCATGATATTTTATAAAGGCGTCCGCTTGAGCGATGCACCCCATCGCGATCGTGGCATTCGCCGTGATCGGACCAGTCGCTCAGCACGACGTCGCCGTCCGGACCATAGACAAGGGAGATCGCGCGAAACCAAGGATCGTCCACGGTGATAAAATCCGGCAAGTGGGTCGCGGTGTAGCGGCCGGTGGCAGGGTGGCGCACGAGGGCGTCGCGATTGATGCGTCGCCCATGGATGTTGCTCATCAAGACCGTCCCGTGGTATTCCGCCGGCCAGCGGTCACCCTGATAGATCATTGCGTCAGAATGGGAGTGACCGCCCCCAAGTTCGTCGTTGCTGGGCGCCAGACGACCGCCGCGGTCCCACGTGCCGCTCCCCCAGTGCAGGTGATCGCTTGTCGGCGTCATCAATTCGTAAACGTATGGATCCGGATGTCCGCCCCGATCTTTCCAACGCTCGAATCGAGCGCCGGGAACCACATGCCAGAGGTGATCGACGACGCTGGTGCTCATGAACGCCTGGCCATGCGCATCGAAGTCGAGGCCCCACGGATTGATGGCACCGTCGGCGACCACTTCGAAAAGGTGCCGGGTGGGGTGGTACCGCCAAATCGAGCAGCTCAACTCGGTTCGCGCGGACGCTGGAGTGCCGGGAGCGCCGACAAGAGATCCTTTCTTGATGCCGTGGCGCCCGTAGAGCCAGCCATCCGGTCCCCAAGTGAGACCGTTGACATTGTTGTGTTCCGCGTCGGGCGTCCAGCCATCGAGGTGCACCACGGGTGGGCCGTCGGGTTGGTCGTCTCCGTCACGATCCGGAATGAAAGCGAGCAGGGGGGGCGCCGTGATCCAGACCCCGCCGAAACCGAGCGTGAGACCGGTGAGCCGGCTAAGTCCGTCATGAAATACGCGGCGTGACTCGAAGACCCCGTCGCCGTCGGCGTCTTCGAAAATCAGGATCCGGTCATGGGCGTCGTCGGTGAAATGCGAGCCGGCGTAGGAGTAGCTTTCCGCGACCCAGAGGCGCCCCCGGTCGTCGTAGGCCAGAGCGATGGGTTGCCGCACCGCGGGTTCGGCGGCGGCGAGGGTAACCTTGAACCCGTCTGGCACGCGGAACCGCGCGGTCGCCTCATGCGGAAGCAAGGGCGCGCCCTCAGGCTGGGTGTCGATGGGTGTTCGATCTGCTGCCCGGCCGCCGGTGCACAAGGCCAGCAAACATATGCTAAGTATTCGAATCGTCATCAACAGGAGGAGGGAAGCGTGAATCAATCTTCGAACTGATCGGCAGGGCATCTGCCGTCGGTGGCGTGACTGCGTGAGCGTCTGATCAATTTCAGCTGGAGGACATGCTTAAATTTCGCTCGACCGGAACCGCGCGTTCTCATCCGGCGTGCAGGATGGAGCGCATTTGTTGGAGCTGGGCCGTCTGATCTGGCGATGCCTGCACGCTTTGGGTTTCACCGGGATCAACCCGATGATCATAAAGTTCCTCGGCATGGAGGGAGTCGGTTCGCGCTCATGGTCCACTCGACATAGCGATGGTGTTGGGTGCGCACGGCGCGCCCCATGACCTTGCCTTCTTGCCGCGGGTACTGGCTGAACACGGCCGATTTCCAAGGGCGGTCCGGTGCCTGAATGGAGCGTTCTCCGGCAACCGCGGTTAGCGAGGCGCCGATCAAACCGGGCGCAACCAGCAGGGCCGGGAATTGCCGTCGCGCCATGGGAGTCCTCCGTTGGAGTTCGACACCGTGCTTAGAACCGGCCAGTAAACGACAGGAAGACACGGCGCAATCCCCATTGGGAATTGCCCGAGATGAAAACGAGGTCGTTCGTAAGGTTGTTGCCACGAAGGCGAACGCCATAGCGCCCATTGTTCCAGTAGTAGCTGGCGCCGGCGTCGATTAGGTATTGGTCGCCCCGAAATGACTCGTAGGTGCCGGGCGCCATCACCCAGCCTTTGAACATCAGCTTGCCCCCCGCCGTGATTTCAAAGCCATTGCGGCTGCTGTCACGGAAGTCGTATTTTGCATTGAGCATGGCCGAGTCGATCATGGCCTCGATTGGCACAATCCGGCCGTCTGAAGCTGGCTTGTCGCCGTCGATCGCCGCAAACCCGGCGACAAGCGTCAGGCGGTTGGTGGGACGGCCATTGATTTCAACTTCGAAGCCGCGCGCGCCTTCGCCGTCGACTATGTAGTTTTGATTGAATGACACCGAGCCGATTCCATTGGCGCCTGGCTCGGATCTAAAGTCATTTAGAATGAAACCGTTTCTGACGATCTTGAACATCGCAAACGACGCGGTGATCCGGTTGTCGAGCAAGCTTGCCTTGATTCCGATCTCGTCGAGTTCAGCAGTGACTTGGGACGTGATTTGTTCATCGAACCTGGGGTCCGTCGGCAGCCAGCCGGCCGCGCCCGCGCTGGGAAGGACATTGCCGTAAACGCTGGTGGTGCGGCGGGGGTCGGCCTGTTCGCTATGCACATAGTACGCCGTGATCCAGTCCGCGGGTTTGTAGCTGATCGAATAACGCGGCACGTCCGTGACGAGGTCGGGTGGATTTCCTGCAGTATTGTTGCGCCGGTTGAAGGTCGAGGAACCGCTGCGGTCCTTGCGCCAGCCATACATCACATTGAGCTTGTTACCGAAGAAGGACCCGGAGTATTGGCCGAAGTAGCCAAAACCATCGTTCTTGGCGGTGCTGTCTGTCGTGAAAGTCTGTACATAAGAGTCGGGATTGAAGCCCGTCGGCAGGGTGTAGTCCGGGTTGTAGAGATTCTGCGTTAGTCCTCCGCGCTGGCCGGAGCGGGTGTCACTGTCGCCACGCACGATATCATAACCAGCGAGGAGCTGGTGCGACATGGTATTGGTCTTGAGTTCGTATAAAATATCACCCTGCGCCCGGATGCTGTCGCGCTCGCTGAAGGTGTGCAGATAACTGAGTCCCACCCGGAATTCGTTGGGGATGGTGGGATGCCGCAACGCGGCCGGCGACATCGCAAAACGGCGCAGTTCCTCGTCGATATCGGACCAACTGGCGCCTTGGCGCATCGAGAGGGAGTCGTTGAATTTGTGGGTGACGAAGGCGGAAAGCATCTTTGTCTTGCTGACGCGTCCCTTGCCGGCCCATCCGTACACGCGCTCCTTGGGCACGTAGGCATCGCCGCGGAAAGGGTTCCAGTTTATATCCGGATTGATCTGCCCCAGCGAAACCTGCAGACGGAACTGTTCGTTGTTCTGCCAGTAGGCCTCGCCCACGGGACCGCCGCTCTGGTTATAGGAATAGGAACCGTTGACGATTAAATTGGTGCGTGGGCCGATGTCCCAGCGGAAGGACGGACCGATACCGTACTTTTCGGCGTGCATCAAATTACCGCCCCGCGGACTGTCGCTTTCCTCATAGAAAACGGGGACGCGATAGGCCATTCGGCCGTCGCGCGAGAGTCGGGCACTGTGGTCGAATTCACCTCGATAGAAGGAATCGGTGCCGATCGTGACGTCGTAGGTGTTACGATCGGTGTTGAGCGGCACCTTGGAGATGAAATTCACGAGGCCGCCCGCTTCGCCGCGGCCCATAGCGGCCGAGGCGGGTCCCTTGACGTATTCGATCCGGTCATACAGCGCGCGGTCACGGTTGACTGCGAGGGGGGCGATGTAGCCGTCGACGTATGTGTTAGAAATCTGAAGTCCGCGGACGTAGAAGATTTCCGGCTGGTGGGTGTTGGCGCGCGGCTGAACGTTCGGGACGAATTTCGTGAACTCGCGGCTGTCGAAAATGAACGCGTCGTTTAAAAATTCGGAGGTGACGACTCCGATCGATTGGGGGACGTCAATATATCTCAGGTTGAGGCGGGAGGAAGAGCTGGAGTACTCGGCGCCGTAACCAACCGATCCGGTTGACTGCACTTCGAAGGGACTGAGTTTGATAGGGGAATCCGGCGGGGTGGAGGCGGGAGTTGCCGGTTTGGGCGAAGAGTGACGCGGGGATGAGGAGGGCGCTGATCCAACGCCGGAGCTGCTGTGAGCAGGGTGGAGGCTGTAGCATGTGAGGACGGGGTTATGTATCGAGTTAACTGAACGTCGCGGGGCGACGCGTGGGGGAAAGCAAAGGCACCTAGATTACGTTATAATTGAAGGGCAGCGGGCGCGTTTCATCGGCGGACGCTGGTCGGTCCGGGACCGTTTACGGAATTCTGATGGGGTACAGCGCAGATGCCGTCGGAAAATCCGGTTGAAGAATGAGACGTGTGAAAACCCACTGCTCAGGGCGATCTCGATTACAGGCGCATCGGTCTCGACCAAACGTCGACAGGCGTCGTCAATCCGGATTTGCTGAAGGAAACAGCGGAGCGATTTTCCGGTGTGTTGTTTGAACTGTCGGCAAAAGGTGGGTTTGCTCGTGTGAGTGAGCGCGAGCATCCGACCAAGTGCGATGTCTTCGTGGAAGTGCGTGAGCAAATAGCGAATCGCCGTTTGCATGCGCTCCTGATAACTGGGGTCGCGCGGAACCGTGAATGACGCACTGGCGAGCAACTCCCGTTCGTGCTCGGGCGCTGCGGCCGCTGCGGCCAGCAGTGTTATAAACAAGCCCAAACGTTCGAGGTCGTTGGTCAGGGTCATGCACTCGAGCAGGTCCGCCATCCGGTCGCGCGTTTTTCCACGAAAGTGAATTCCTCGGTCCGCGATTCGGAACAGTTGTCCGAGTGGTTCCGTTTCCGGGAATGCCCAGAAGGGATGCGTCGAAGGAAATGACCAGTGCGCAGAAATACCGGTGGAGCGCTCGGACGTCTGCCAGCAGTGGGGTAGATGTGTACCCAAGAGAACCATATCCCCGGCTGAAAAGCACGCATGGCGATCGCCCACCAGTCGGGTGCCACGACCGGCGGAGATATACGTGAGTTCGATTGCCAGGTGACGGCGTCGATCGGAGTCGTTGCCTCGGACCACGAAAAGGTGCGGAGTAACGTTCTGACGCGGCTCGTCGACGGGTTGCGACCACGCCAGAAGTCTGAAGCTGCATGTTGGTGGGAGCGGCCGCTGTTCGGACAAGCTCATGATACTGGGCGGGGCGGTCCTAGCGTCCGCAACAGGGGAGGTCAGAACCCGGCTCTTCGACTTCAGGCAATGAAGAGGCATGCTGGCTGGAGCTGGACGCGGCGTGAGCCAGTCGTTGGCTCGATGCCGCATCCCGCTCAAGCCGACCCGCCGGATTGGTGCGGAGCCTGTGATCATTTTCGCAATATGCCTGCAAGGTACGAGTAGGATTTTTCGGCCGCCGCGATCGGATCGTAGCCAGGCCGGTTGAAAATCTGGCTACTGACTTCCACGACATTCGGTCCGCGATAGCCCGATTCTGCCAATAGACGAAAAAGAGTGGTGTAGTCGGTGGTGCCTTCGCCCGGTAAAAGGAAACGGAACTGCTTCGGGTCACCCTCGGCATCCTTTAGATGCACGAAGCGCAGATGGTTCGTCAGCGGACGGAGGCTCGACTCGATCGACAGACCTGCTAAAGCGTAATGACTATAGTCATACGCAGCGGCGAGATTCGCCCCCCTCGCATGTTGCAGTAGCCAAAGCAGGCGGTCGGGTGTGTTCACCGCACCCGAGACATGGGCCTTCATTGCGACGGTGACCCCATGGTCACGGGCGATCTCATTCCAGGCGTTCAAACGGGTTGCCATCACGTTGCGCAGGCTTTCCCATTCCTCTGGTTTTCCGCCCAGGACAGTCTGAATTACCGGAGGAGCCGTGGGATCGATTTCGGCCGCGAATTCGGCGGCGCGTCTCAAGACATCGAGGTGCGCGCGGTGTGAAGTGTCATCCGCCGCCAGACTTAGATTCGCCAAGAGGCTGGAGATGCGAAGGCCGGCGGTTCGGGCTTCTTGCCGGACCTCGGCACGCAGGGCGGATGTGAGTATTGCCGGGTCCGTGGGGAATCCCGTGATGAGAGCCAGCTCGACGTTGTCGTATCCAATTTGCTTACACGCAGCGAATGCCCGCGAAATCGGCAGGGATTTCATCCCGTAGAGACTGAATCCGAGATTCACGTTTCGGCGGGAAGCCGCCGCCGACAAGGGGGCGAGGCCGATGAGTGCAACCCCGCTTGCGCCTAACTGCAGGAATCTGCGCCGAGTGGTTTTCATAGCAATGGAGGGGGAGTGGAAGGCGGCGAACCGGACCGCACAGGAGGTATTTAGAGAGCTTAGGCGGCCGCAATCGCTCGCTCACGTTCGGCTTCGAGCAGCCGCATCCACGCACCGATATAGCTGCCGTGATCGTGAAACGTGCGGCCGCTCACAAGATTGCCGTCCACGACACAGGGTTCGTTGACGTAAATCCCCCCGCAGATCTCGACATCAAAGCGGCACTTGGCGACGGTTGCGATTCGGCGACCACGAATACAATCAGCCCGCGCTGGAATTTCCGCTCCGTGACATACGCTTGCGATCGGCTTGTTGTGCTGGAAAAACCAGCGCGTGATGCGGATTAGATCTGGATCATCGCGGATATATTCAGGCGCGCGGCCCCCGCTGTAGAAAATTCCGGCATACTCCTCGGGCTTGATATCGCGGAACGCGATGTCGGCTTCCAGGGTATAGCCTTCCCATTCTTTGGTGATCGTCCAGCCGGGTTTAATTTCGTGCAAAACCATTTGATAGCGGCGCTTCTCCGGTGCGGCTACGACCGGAATAAAACCGGCCTCCTGAAGCCGGTAATAGGGATAAAGCGTGTCAACGGTTTCAGCGGCATCGCCGAGGGTGATGATTACTTTGTGCGACATATTGGCAAAGTTGGCCGCCGGCAGGGGCGTTGCTGGCGCAGTACGACGGGGAGTACCAAGGGGCACCGATACGCTTTGGAGCATCCGTTAAACGTCAAGATCTAAATGATCGATCAAAGCGTTCATTAAGTTTGACCAAAAGGGTATAGTCGTGATGGGCTAGGTGCAGATCGAAGTTTCCCGGGCTGGCTGCTGATTGAGCCGGTCTTGTTTTAATCCCCCCCGTCCTGCCCTATCGGTTTGGCCGGGCGTACATCTGGCCCCGGGAATCTTCCTATTGCGGAAAATTATACCCCTTCATCCCGATGAGTATCGCCGTAAAAAATCGAGCCAAGCCCGCGACTGCTGCCGCCGACCGCCGCTATTTGGTTCTCACCGCCGCATTTCTAGGTTGGATGTTCGGCGGCTTGGCGATGGGGATTTTCCCACTCGTGGCGCGTCCCGCGCTCTTGGACATGCAACAGACCTCAGGCGCGAGCGGAGACAGCTATGTCGGGCATTGGATGGGAATCATCACTGCACTCTTTCTACTCGGTGCCGCCTTGGGTGGTCTGGTGTTCGGCTGGATGGGTGACCGGATCGGGCGGGTTCGCACAATGGGCCTGGCGATACTCTGTTATTCGCTTTTCACCGGCGCAGCTTACTTCGCGCAAACTCCGATCCAACTGGGTATCCTTCGCTTTATCGCGGGTCTTGGCATCGGCGGGGAATGGTCGCTGGGCGTTGCTCTCGTGATGGAGGTTTGGCCCGAGAAGCAT
>CAYVDZ010000123.1:10179-10465 GCA_964450575.1 uncultured Opitutus sp. | reverse complement strand
CCCATTCGCCCACCCTGAGACGCGCCTGGTTGGTGCAAAAGAAAGAAAATCCGACGGATGAATAATGCCGATAATCCGGCTTGCCCCGGATAAAAATTAGGCATCGGCTCCGGATCGAGTTAGCGCAAACAGCCGGTTTTCAGTGACGCTGCTCGGAAATAATAATTTCGAAGGCGATCGCCGCCGCATGGAAGTGCGCGCCTTCACCGGCAGCGCCACCACTGTCCCGAACGCCACGACGACGGGTGTGGTTCCCGGGGCTTTCACCGACAAGGTGACTGTCGTC
>CAYVDZ010000123.1:0-10169 GCA_964450575.1 uncultured Opitutus sp. | reverse complement strand
ATCGACGTCTATATTGATGGGCCCCGCAATTACTACGTGCGGACGCGGCGCGTCGACTTCACCGGCGACCACGACTATCGTCAGTGGCAGATCGATTATACCGCGGGCATTGGATATACGCATTTGAACAACGGTGATGGCACGGCCGGCACGCTGCGGATGCGGCTCCAGGGAGCGGGATGGATCATTGATCGCACGCATTCCGACATGTTTCCCACCTTCACCCAGAACGGCGGACCGGACTTCCTGAATCCCGACAATTATCGTCCCGTCGCCAACGGTCTGACGAACGTCAATAACCAGAACGATCAACTGCTCACGCAGTTTCGTTTCAACGCTCGTTACACGGTGCCGGTTTCGATCCCGCTTTTTTTGAAGACCGGGGTGTCGTGGCGTGAACAGAAGGTCGATGTCTGGGGTAAAGACAACCATCGCTGGAGTTATATTGGCACCGGCCCATTGGCGGATGACCTCGCTCAGGGCTGGGAGTTCGCGTATCGCCAGTTCACCTTCCTCCCTGGCCTGCTCCAAGGCCTTTCCGGCTCGTTTAACTACACCCGGATCGGACGTCCACGGTATGTATGGCGGCAACACCTACCTCACGCGTAACGAGGTTCAGGGCTTCATCCCGCATGCCGCCAACGCTTCGTTGTCATGGCGTCACCGCAACTTCAGCGCCCGCATCCTCTATAACTTCACCGGTGAGTATCTGACCTCCTTCAATGCCGCCAATCCAGCCCTGCGCCTCTATCGGCTATCGATGAAGACAGTAAACGCCGGCGTATCTTACCAGCTGCGTCCCGCCGTTAACCTGAGCCTCGATGTCTCGAATTTGTTCGACGAACCCCAGGTGTTCTACCGTGGCTATAAGAATCGCACTCAACGCACCTTGAGGAATTTTGCGACCATCTCCGCGGGCATCAATGGCCGGTTCTAATCCGCGCGGCCCGCAACCAGATCAGGATTCATAAAACCCGGCGCGAACAGGGCGGTGCGACACCAATAAATTCGGTGTCGCATCGCCCCACTTTTTTGCCGCGAAACGTCCGCAGCTCGACCGTCGCGGTCCGATTCGGCCTTAACGAAACCTCCGCTTCAGGCCCGCCATCCCGGCCAGCGCGAAAGCCAGCAGCACGAGCGCGTTCGACGCCTCCGGAACGCTGACCGGCGTTCCGGAATGCGCCGCGCGGAGCGGAACCAGTGGATTCGGCGCTGACGGCAACGTCGGCTCCATCACCGTCAAATTGTCGATGCAAAAGGCGTCGATCGTTTCCGTAAACGTGAATACCGCGTGATGCACCGCTGCATAGGGAGAATACGCGCCCATGTACACCCGGTTATTGTCAACCGAGGCAAAAGCGCGCACCCAAAACCTCTCGACCAACCGCATTCCATCGTCATAAAGCTCGACTAGGAGATCCCGGTCTAAACGTCCAAAGTTGAACGCAAAAGCCAGCACTCCACGAGCGCCGAAGTCCATCCGGAATGCATTCGCGTTTTCCACGACGAGAAATTGGCCCGTGGTGTTGAACCGGCGGTCGCCCGAGCGAATGCCCAGTCGCGATGAACCCGCGTCATCCGCGAGATTGATCGTGGCGACGCTCACGTCGACCCGTGCAGGATACGCTCCCAAACGCATCGAACTGAAGCTCTGCTGGCGCGAGTCTTGAAACAGCGGGTTTAGTAGCGGATCACCCTTCCCGGAAATCGGTGCGCCGACGGCCGACGACGCGGTCAGAACACAGAAAGAGAACAGAAGGGAGATGACGGTAGTCGAGTGCACGGGTTGCGTCAGAGTCCCTATCGTTAGCAATTTGCATGCCTAGGGTGATTACCCTATGTAACCCGGCGACTATCAGGGTCCTCGATCGGAACTTGTCCTATGCGCCTATTTTGAGTGCCTGCTTCCAGGTCGTAAAAGTGTAAGGTTTATCGACATTTTGTGGCAACAAAGAGCATGCCGGTACGCCTGAACCGCTAGGAAGCGGCCGCACGTCGTCGCCCCTGTCGCGAAGGACGACGGCCTTTCGCTCGGGTTCTCCCTCCCTGACTCTCCCCCGGTTCGTTTCAAAAGCCAGTGTCGTAAAATAGCTTTATTTTCCCCACAATACGACCACCTAAACATCATGCTCCGATTACTCGCAGTCTTCCTCGCCGTAGCCTTCACGTCTGTTGGATGGAGCGCCCCCGAGAAGTGGGCTGCGGCCATCGATGCATACACTCAAGCCGACGTATCCAATCCGCCGCCCAAGGATGGGATCGTCTTTGTCGGCAGCTCCTCGATCCGGCTCTGGACCTCGCTCGCGCAAGATTTCCCCGATTTGCCGCTCATCAACCGAGGTTTCGGCGGCTCGGAGCTCGCTGACAGCGTGTTCTAAGCCGACCGGATCGTCACGGCTTACCAACCGAAAACGGTCGTCGTTTACGCCGGCGAAAATGACATCAATGCCGGCAAGTCGCCAGAAACGGTTCACGCTGATTTCAACGCTTTCCGGGCCAAGGTACACGCGGCTCGACCACAAGCCCGCATCATTTTCATCGCGATGAAGCCCAGCCCATCGCGCTGGAAACTAAAAGAGAACTTCGTTCGCGGTAACGCCCTGATCGCCGCCGAATGCCAGAAGGACCCACGGCTGACTTTTTGCGATATCTGGCCTGATATGCTCGACGCCCAAGGCGCACCCCGGCCCGAGTTGTTCGTCAAGGACATGCTCCATATGAAACCCGAGGGCTACGCGATCTGGACCAAACGCCTCGCACCGTTGCTAAAGTAGTTTCGAGCAACATTGCCCGGCCACTCACGTTCGCTTTGGTCCTCCCCGTGTCCCATTCCTCTTCCTCAACTCCCGACTCTCTTTCCGCCGCTGCCCAGCGCCTCGCGCATCAGATCGAGTTCATTGCCGAGTGCGACAAACTGAAGGAAGTTTTTCGCCAGACGATCAACACGCAGAGCCGCCGAGCCGAAAACGACGCCGAGCACTCCTGGCACCTCTGTCTCTGCGTCATCGTCCTTGCGGAACATGCGAACGTCCCCGATCTCGATGTCCTTCGCGTGTTGAAAATGCTCATCGTCCACGATCTCGTGGAAATCGATGCCGGCGACACCTTCGCCTACGATGTCGCGGCCATGGCGAACCAGCACGAACGCGAAGCCATCGCGGCCACCCGCATCTTCGGCCTGCTGCCGCCGGACCAGGCGAGTGCCTTTCGCGCCCTCTGGGATGAGTTCGAGGCGAAGGCGACTCCCGAAGCCAAGTTCGCCACGGCCGTCGATCGGTTTCAGCCCATGCTGCTCAACTGTCGCTCGCAAGGCGCGGCCTGGAAGCGTCACGGCATCACGCATGATCGCGTGGTGGCACGCAATCATCAGATCGCCGACGGTTGCTCGGAACTCTGGCGCTACGCCGAGCAGATGCTGCGCGAGGTCGTCACGGCCGGTCACCTCACTCCCGCTCCCGCCGATCGCCCCCCAACGGCGTGAAAGGCCGCGTCCGCGTTCGGCTGAGTTGACCTGTTCCAAGATTTTCCGAGTAGTCATCTTTAGTTCCCCTCCCACCCCATGAAACTCGTTTCAATTTTCATCGCGGTCGTCGCCGTTGGCTCCACCGTCGCCTCCCTATCCGCGGCGGAAACCCGCCCGATTATTCCGCTCTGGCCCCAGGGCGCACCGGGTTCCGAAGGGCGGAAAAACGAACCGGAGAAAGTCGACGGCGACAAAGTTTCCAACATTCATCATCCGTCGCTGACGGTGTATCAGCCGGCCAAGGACAAAGCCACGGGCACCGCCGTGATTGTCGTTCCCGGCGGCGGGCATCGTTTCCTCGTGATGAACCACGAAGGCTACAACGTTGGCGAATGGCTGGCCGGGCGCGGCATCGCCGCTTTCGTCTTGAAGCACCGACTCGGCCGCGACGCGGCTGCACCCGAGGGCCAATCTCCCTATCAATGGGACGTCCATGGTCTGGCCGACGGCCAACGCGCGCTCCGCCTCGTGCGGCATCACGCGGCCGAGTGGGCCATTGATCCCGCCAAAGTCGGCATCCTCGGATTCTCCGCTGGCGGGGAAATCGCGTTCCTTACAGCCATGCGCGCGGCGCCCGGAGAGGCCAACGCCGCGGACCCGATCGACCGGATGAGTGCTCGCCCGGATTTCCAGGCATTGATCTATCCCGGCAAGTCCGGACAAATCAAACCGAGGCCGGTGCGCCCCCGGTGTTTCTCGCCGCGGGTTTCAATGACCGCCCCGACATCTCGGAAGGCCTCGCCAACGTTTACCTCCTGTTCAAAAAAGCCGGGGTCCCCGCTGACCTTCACATTTACGCCGGGGCCGGTCATGGCTTCGGACTTCGGACTACGAACACATCGCCCGCAGGGGCCTGGCCCGTGCGTTTCGTCGAATGGCTCGCCGATCGCAAGTTGCTGACGGAGCCGAAACGCTCCTGACGTTTTCAAACGACACGCAAGAGACGTACTAAACCGGGTCGAGCGCGGTCGCCACGCCCTTGCCGGTATTGTCACTTCGCGATCTCCCGCGCGATTCTGATTGCGCGATCCCGCAATAACCGCCGGCCTTGCTCGTCATGGGAGCCAAATATTTGCCGACCGTTAAGGATCAGAAAGCCAGTCAGCGCTTCCAGCAGGCGCAGCGGAGAAAGCTCCTGCCCAAGCCAAAAGACGCAGCCGGCGATCCTCCCGCCAAGCCTGCCAAAAAAAAGTAGGAAGGGTTCGCGGGCGACTCCGTTCCCAAAGAGAGCGCGGCCGCTCGGCGAACCTTGCAGGATACGAGAATCATTTCGGTTTTTGGAAGGCGCCGGCGCCTGGACAAACCTTTGTCCGGAAGGTCAGGCGGTCCGCCCGCAAACGTGCTCGCCATTGAGACGGACCTCGGCACGGATCATGTAATGTCGCAGCTCGAATCCGACACAGCCCTACGGTGATGACGAGCAGCGTCCGGCACGTGCGGAGCGGGCGGTTTGCCGGCGCTTGGGTGCAAGCGGGGCCAGGTGGACTCGGAATTCAACAAGGCGGCTTCAATCGAATAGTCTCTAACACGCTTCACGTCTCAGTCCTTTCTCCTTACTCACTCCTTATTCCTCGCTCCACCCTTCTCCGCATTATCATGCACTCCCTCCGTTTTTTCACACTGATTGCCCGTTCGCTCGCCGCCGGTGCCTTGCTGGCGTCCGCCCTCGCGGCGATCGCTGCGCCCACCCTCCCCGGGATCGGAGCTGCCATGGATGAGATGATTGCGCAAAAGGAGATCGCCGGGGCCGTCACCATCGTGCTCACCAAAGACAAGGTCGTTCACCTCGAAAGTAACGGCTATGCCGATCTCGCGTCCAAGCGCCGGATCGGCCCTGACTCCGTTTTCTGGATCGCATCGATGACCAAGCCGATCACCGGCGTCGCGATCCTGATGCTGCAGGACGAGGGCAAGCTCAACGTCGCGGATCCTGTGGCCAAATACCTGCCGGAATTCGCGCAGCTCAAGACGCCTTCCGGCCAACCCGCGAATCTCACGATCACTCAAATCCTGACGCATACGTCAGGCTTGGGCGAAGCGACCAGCGCCCAAACCCAGCAGGCTCGCACGCTCTCAGACCTCGTGCCGGTCTGGCTCTCGGCCAGGATGCAGTATGAACCCGGCGAACGCTGGAAGTACACCCAGTCCGGCATCAATCTCGCCGGACGCATTGTTGAGGTTGTCAGCGGGATGACCTTCGATGCCTTTCTTCAAACGCGCTTGTTCACGCCGCTCGGGATGAAGGACACCACGTTCTACCCGACCGGGACGCATCAGCAACGGCTCACAACCGGCTATATCCGAAACAAGGATACGGGCGCGCTCACCCCCGCTTCCCCGCGCGCCGACTACGGTCCCCGCGAACGCCCGCCGCAGGGCAATGGCGGTCTGTATTCAACTCCCCATGACTACGCCCGGTTCTGCCAGATGCTGCTGAATCGTGGAACACTCGAGGGGAAACGCTATTTGAGCGACGCATCGTATCGACTGCTGACCACGCCACAAACGAAGGATCTGCCAACCGGGTTCTTCCGGACACCCGCGTTTGGCAACCGGGGAAACAACTACGGCTGGAGCCTCGGCACCTGCATTCTGCTGACTCCGCACGCCGGTGTCGCCGCCATGCTCTCACCGGGAACCTTCGGCCACGGCGGAGCCTGGGGCACGCAGGCCTGGATCGATCCCGTGAAGGGCGTCGCTTACCTGCTCATGGTGCAACGGGCAAACTTCCTGAACAGTGACGCCAGCGAGGTGCGACAGGTTTTCCAGCAGGCCGCCGTCGACGCGCTGAGCCGGTGAACTTGAAGAAGCGCCGAGCGATCGCGCGCGTCGCAGCGCCGTCTTATTTGTGGTCCCAGGGAAGTTTTACGTCCAGTCGGGCGTGTTTCCAGACCTCGAAGACCTCGAACATCTTCCCGGGATTGAGCACGCCGCGCGGATCGAGCGCGTACTTGACCGCCTGCATCGCGCGGATCTGCGCCGGTGAATGTTGAAGCCGCATAAATGGCGTCTTGGCCAGGCCGATGCCGTGTTCGCCCGAGATCGCGCCCCCCAGTGCGACCACGGTTTCCATCAGGCGAACCACCGTCTTCTCCGCCATGCGGCTCTCCGCCGCATCAGCGCGGTGATACATGATGTTCACGTGGAGATTGCCATCCGCGAGGTGGCCAAAGGTCGGTATCGACAAACCGGATTCACGTTTCAACCGCGCGAGAAACTCCGCGAACTTCACGTAGTTTTTCATCGGCACCACAATGTCTTCGTTGAGCTTGGCGTCTCCGAGTTCGAACATCGCGCCGGAGCACTTGCGCCGGACCGCCCACAACTCTTCCGCCTCGCCGCGCGTCCGCGCCACCTGATGAGCGATCGCATGCTCTTTTGCCCACGCGAGCAGCACCGCGCGCTGCTCGCGTAATTCCGCCTTACCCCCGGCCAGTTCGATCAGCAGCACCGGGCGGCCGGATTGCCCGGCGAATACGACGCGCCCCGTCGCGCGTTCCGCGCAGAGCACGCTCTCGCGATCGAGAAACTCGCAGATCGCCGGCTGTACTTTCGCGCGAAAGAGCGTCAGCGCCGCGCGCAAGGCCTGCGTCTCGTCCTTGAACGCTGTCAGCAAGGTCCACCGCTCCGCGGGCTGCGGAATCAATTTCAACACCGCGCCGGTGACGACCCCGAGCATTCCTTCACTGCCAATCCAGAGGTCGCGCAGATTGAAGCCCGCGGAAAATTTCTTGGTCGCCGTGCCCCACTCGACATATTCGCCCGTGGGCAGGAAACCGCGCAGCGCTACGATAAAGTCCCGCGTGACGCCGTACTTCCCGCCGTGCATGCCGCCGGCGTTACAGGCGATGTTGCCGCCAATTGTGCAGTAGTCCTTCGAGGACGGATCAGGCGGATAAAACCAGCCCTTCGCCTCCGCCTCCCGCTGGATATCGGCCACCTTGGCTCCCGCGCCGACGTGGGCCATGCCGGCTTCCTCGTCGATCGCGATGGCGTTCAACGCGAGCATATCCAGCACCCATCCACCGCGCACCGGCGTCGCCGCCCCGGTGAGCGTGGTGCCCCGACCCCGCGTCGTGACTGGCACCCGATGAAGATTTGCCAGCTCGAGGACCACCGCGATGTCCGCTTCTTTCCGGACGCGAATCACTGCGGCCGGACGGAACGGAATCTTCGCACTATCGAACGAGGCGGCGTCACGCGACGCTTCGTCGGTGAAGACAACACGCGCTCCCAAGCGGGCTTGGAGCGAGGCAGTGGCGGCGGCAAAACGCTTCATCCCCCGGAAATGGACGGCGATCCCCCAGCGTGCAAGCGCAGGAGATGCGGGAACGGTCGTGCTCCGCGTCATTCGGCCGACCGGAGCGGAGACCGGCGCTCCTGCCGGCCAACCGAACCCCGGCTTAAGATCCTTGGACCCGCGATCGCGATGGCAGACCAAACCCAAGTCCCACGGCGTGATGCAGTTCTTCCGCGGGCGCTCCGTCGTTCCGGAATGCGTCATCCCTGCACTTTCGTCTTCCGTCGCGCGAAGGGGTGTGCGAAAACGACCCTTCCTTCGCCATGACGAAAATCCTCCTCACGACCACCTCGTTCCAAGACACGCCCGGCGAGCACCACGCCCTCCTCGCCGGCACCGGCTGGGAGGTCATCCGCGCCCGCGGTCCGCTCAATGAGGCCGACACCCTCGGTTTGGTCGGCGAGATCGACGGCTACATTTGCGGTGATGACCTCATCACCCGCGCAGTGCTCGAGAAGGCCCGCCCGAAGTTGAAGGTGCTCTCGAAGTATGGCATCGGCGTCGACAAGATCGACGTGAAGTCCTGCACCGAGTTTGGCATTCCGCTGCTGTTTACGCCGGGAGTGAACCACACGACGGTGGCCGAACACACCTTTCTCCTGCTGCTCGCGCTCGAAAAGAACTTCCTCTTTCACACCGACTCCACCCGCAGCGGCGGCTGGAAACGCAAGACCGGCCGTGAGCTACTCGAGAAGACGATCGGCATCGTCGGGCTCGGCCGCATCGGCAAGGAAGTTGCCGTCCGCGCCCGGGCCTTCGGCATGAAGGTCGTCGGTTACGATGTGTATTGGGATGAGGCGTTCGCCACCGCGAACAGTGTCCAACGCGCCGCCACCTTGGAGGATGTCTATGCCGTCTCCGATTACATTTCGCTGCACACGAACCTGACTCCGGAAACGCGCGATATGATCAGCGCGAAGTCCTTCCCGAAGATGAAAAAGGGTGTGATCATTCTCAACTGCGCCCGCGGCGAGATCGTCCATACCGCGGACATGATCGAGGGCCTCAAGTCCGGCCAGGTCGGCGGCTACGGCACCGATGTGCTCGACGAAGAGCCACCCAAGCCCGATCACCCGCTGCTGAAACTGCCGAACGTCGTGGTAACGCCACATATCGGTTCGCGCACCGCCGAGAGCGTGCAGCGCCAGGCCGTCGCCGCCGTGACCAATCTCATTCGGGCGATGCACGGCGAGAAGCCGCTCGCGCAAATCAACCCCGAGGTCGTCGTCTCCAAAGTCGTCTAAAGCGCCATTATTTCCTTGCTGCCCGAACCTCGGATCAGACTCCACGTCGCCCGAAGCCTTGGCTCGCACTTCTCCCGAATGAGTTCTCTGCAGCCTCCGGGTTTTGTCGGAATCACAACCACCCACCTCCCATGTCTGAAACATTCTACGTCGTCCCTGAAGCCCAACACAACGCACTCGTCGAAGGTGCGTATAAGAAACGTGGTTACTCCACGCCGGAAGCCGCGGCCGGCGCCCGCTTCTGTGCCGAGGCCACCCGCCATGGCATCCGTACGCACAACGCCCTCAAGGCGCTGCACCTCGATCATTTCCTCGGCTCCGGCGCCCAAGGCTGCAAGCCCAAGGCCAAGCTGGAAAAGCTGAAATCCAAATACCGCGCCGCCTCAATCTGGAACGCCAATCGCAAGCTCGGCCAGGCCACTGGTTATGCCGCCATCGAGGAGGCGATCAAACTCGCGGACAAATACGGCGTGGGCATGGTTTCCGTCGACAACGCTTTCCACTATCTCTGGGGCGGCGGCTATGTGATGGACGCCGCCCGCCGCGGCTATATCGCCTACACGAACTGAACCGCGGCGCTCGCCGAGGTCGTGCCATTCGGAGGCAAGTTTCCCACCCTCGGAACCAACCCTCATTCGTGGGGTTTTCCGACGACCGAAGCCATCGGCTATCCCATCGTGATCGATTGGGCGACGTCCGTCGTCGCCATGGGTCGCGTCCAACAACTGGCGCGCGAGGGCAAACCGCTTCCGCCCAATGCGGCGGTCGACGAAAGCGGCCAGCCCACCACTGATCCGACCAAGGCGAAATACCTGATCCCGTTTGGCGCCCACAAGGGTTACGGCTTGGCGCTCATGAACGAAATCATCGGCGCGTTCATCGGCGGTTCGCTGCCGACAATTCGCAATCGCTGGGATCAGGCGGAAGGCGACAAAGCGACCTGCACGTTCTTCTTCCAAGTCTGGCATCCCGATGCGATGAACGCGGGGGCGTTCGCCAAGGGCCGGAACCAATCGCAGAACGTCAAGGCCGTCATCGACGACATCCTCGGCCACGGCAACGAAGGCTGCATGCTTCCAGGACAGATCGAGGCGCAGGCCGC
>CAYVDZ010000122.1:5225-10506 GCA_964450575.1 uncultured Opitutus sp. | reverse complement strand
AAAGGACTCCGAACAGCGAAAACGTCTGCTCATCATTGCCCTAAACCCGGTCCGCCGTCTACGCGGATTTTGGCTTTATCTGAGCCACCGCGCGGGCAATCCCAACCTCACCCGAACCGTTCTCCGGCGCCGACACCCCCAAGGGCGGCCTCAGTCCTTCGGCAGCGGCCGAATGCGGATATTCCGCCACTTCATGACCAAGGGTTCATTCGTCTTGAGTCCATGTTCCTGAAAGCCCGGCTCCCGCCCGTTCAAGCCATGAATCTGAAGCGCAATGAAGCCCTTGGGATGAGTCTTGTAAACATCCTCTCGGACGAGGTCTTCCACTGGTTGGTCATTCACCCAGGTCTGCATGCGCGGGCCCTTTGCCACAATCCGCAGCTTGTTCCAACCCTCGTCATGAAAATGCTGATGTCCGTTTTCGAGTTTTTCCCTGGCGGTCAGCCACCCAGTCCCCAGTGCCTCGCCATAGAGCACGCCCGTCGTTGGTTGCCCTTTATAATACCGCCGGATCTCCGCCTGTGGGCCGTACACTCTTCCGGCTCTGAACTGCTCACCTCCCCTGCCGTCAGCGAGTGAAATCGTGACCGGCCTGACTTGAGATCGAAACTGGATGCCCTGGTTGGTCACCCGGTCGACGGTTGTTTCAACCTCAAATTCAAAATCATCAAATTCCTGGAGCGTACAAAGAAAAGAATTGGGGCTCCCCTCCCTGGTTCGCCCCACAATGGCTCCATCTTCCACCGTATAGGTGTGCCAGCCGTTCAAATGGACCCAACCCTCAAGCGTCTCGCCATCGAAAAGGTTGATCCACTCCGCATCCTTTGCTGCTGGCGCAACGCCAGTCGTCGGCGACCGGGTTTCCGAATCAGGCAGCGCAAACGCCATAATGGAATCACCTGACTTGGTGGCATTCTTGCCTCCTCCACCTGCGGTAATGACAACATATTGCTTACCGTTCAACATATATACACTAGGCACCGCGTAACCACCGGCCGGCAAAGCGTGTTCCCACAAGACCTTCCCTGAATGCTTCTCAAATGCCCGAATTTTCTCATCGGCGGTCGCGGCGATGAAGATCACACCTCCCGGTGTTGCCACCGGACCTCCAAAATTCAACGTACCCGTGTTTCGGATACCCTTGGCGACGAGCCCGGGATATTCGCCCAGCGGAACCTGCCAGAGCACTTCTCCACTGCCGAGATCGACGGCGTTGAGTGTCCCCCACGGAGGCGAAATTCCCGGGTAGCCTTCGTTATCCACCAAAAGCCGCGTGCCTTCTGAAGCATAGCGCGCCGGCGCCTTCGAAGCAGCAGGAGCGGAACTCGTCACCGAAGATTCCGCAACCGGCGATTTGAGAAACGCGAGCACCGCGTCCACCTCGGGCGCCCGCAGCTGGTTGAAAGCCGGCATGCTATTTTTCCCGAGTCGCAGAACCGTACGTATGTCGTCCGGCTTTAAGCGATCGAGCACTCCGACCAGCGTGGGGATGATGGGCGGGACGCCCTCCCGCCCGGCCCGATGACACGACATACACGTCGCCTCATAGATCCGGCGACCCAAGTGGGCCGGCTCCAGCTTAACATCACTCGGTGGAGTGTAAACCGGCCGAACGCGATTGATCGCCGGGGCATCATTGGCATTTACATACAACACATTCGACGTCGGGTCGAACGAGGCCCCGCCCCACTCCACGCCGCCAAACCAGCCTGGCGTCATAATCGTACCCTGTAACGAAGGCGGCGTATAGAGTCCTCCCGCTATATATCGCCGAAACTCCTTGAGCACGAACGCGCGTGCCTCCGGTGTAATCGCCGTTAGATCTGCTTCGGTCACCGCCTGTCGCACCAGAGAACGGGGCAGCGACGGAATCGGCTGCGTCGGCCACGTCTCCTCACCCGGGATGGTCGAGCGCGGTACCGGTACTTCATGGACGGGAAAAAGCGGCTCCCCCGTTTCCCGATCCAGAACGAAAGTAAAACCCATCTTCGTGAGCTGGACCACCGCATCCCTGCTCACTCCATCCTTTCTAATCGTCACAAGAATGGGCGCAGGTGGATTATCATAGTCCCAAAGATCATGGTGCACCGTTTGATAATGCCATTTTCTCTCGCCGGTGGTCGCATCGAGCACCAGCACGCAATTGGCAAACAAATTGGTCCCTTTCCGGAAACCACCATAATAATCTTCGGTCGCCGAACCCGTGGAGACGAACGCCCATCCGCGCTTTTCGTCAATCGTGACCCCGCCCCAGGCGTTGGCTCCCCCATAGGTCTCCCCCTCTACCCACTTCCACGTATCATAGCCGTATTCACCTTTCTGAGGAATGGTGTGGAAGATCCATTTGAACGCCCCGGTGACCGCGTCAAACGCCCGGATATGACCTGGAGCGGACCCATACCCTTCGTTTACCCGGGATCCTAGAATCAGGATATTCTTATAAATAGAACCTGGATTCGTCATCTCCAACGCCACCGTCGAGGGATCCACGGCCAGATTCTCCCGCAGATCCACCCACCCGCTTTTCCCAAAAGACTCGATCAACTTCCCGGTGCGGGCCTCCAGCGCATACACCCGATCCTTAACATAGTGGAAAACGCGCTCGCCTGCGGCGCCTTTCCAATAGGTAAGCCCGCGATTGCGCAGCCTGATCACGGTGCCGTCGTTGTGTTTCGCCGGATCGAATCTCCACCGCTCCTCGCCTGTGGCGGCGTCCACCGCCACGGCATGCATCGCGGGCGTGCTGGCATATAGCAGTCCGTCCACGATGAGTGGAGTCGAATGCATATTCGAACGCGGGGTCGCCCCGCCGGCATGGTACTCCCACACCGGCTTGAGCAAATGGACATTAGCCGCATGGATCTGGGCGAGATCGACATATTGATTACCTCCCGCATTTCCTCTCGGAACTGACCAGTCCATCGACATGCCCCGGTCAACCGGGACCCCATCGGTGGCCCCGGCGGCCGCGCCCGCCAGTCCACTGCAGAAGACGAGAGTTGATAACAGAGGTAGTCTCATGAATTCAATTGGAACCGCGGGTGGTAAAGCGAAACGCCGCGTCTCAGAATCGACCGCTCACCCCCAACACGATGTGCGTACCACTGACATTCCACGTATTCAAACGATTCTCGACTCCGCGATACGTTTCCGACGACTCATTCGTGAAGTTTTCGACGGTCATGGTCAAAGCCACCTCGGGTCGCAATTGGTAGGATAAACTGGCATGCCAAACATTTCGTTCCTTGCGATAGAGATCGCGGTTGGGATTCCCAGCAGCATAATTCGTGAGATACGTTGAAGTCTTTTGCAACACACCGCCGGGCGTGAACCCGCGGAACCGCCAGGAAAAGTTCAGATTCGCGGTCCGGGGAATGAAGTTTGCCACCTGGCCACTACTAAGATTGGCCATGCCGAATTGTCCATGGGTATCCTGAACCGAGAGGTTCGCTCCGATGCTCAGCGTTCTCAGCACCCCCGGCAGAAAGGTAAGCTGATGTTGATAAACAAACTCCCAGCCTTGAACAAACGCGGTGCCCGCATTGGCCGTGGTTAGGTGAGTCAAACCGGCGTACTCGCCATCCCACCCATTCCCCGGACCAGTGCCAATGATTCCCATATCCACTCCGGAAACAATATAGTCGGTGATGGTCTTATGAAACCACGTAACGGAGAGACTGCCCACAGGCTCCAGATAGTATCCGAGAGAAAGATCCCAGTTCTCCGACTGCTGGGGGCGAAGCCCGGTATTGCTGGTTGTGAGTGTCTGTCCATTTTCATTCACGGTCTCGGCCGGGAGCAGATTTGACGGCGGCGGACGGCCAAAACCGGTGGACCAGCTGGCACGCGCCTTCAGATTGCGGCTCACGTCATGAGTGAGATGCACGCTGGGGAAAGAGTTGGTATAACTCCCTGTGGTTGTGCGCAGGTTGGCAAAATCCGCTTGGGCGGATCCGAGAGGATCGTCCGCCCGCGCCGCGTTCGGCGAGAGCTGCCGGGAGCGCACATTGCCGTAGGCCCATACATCTGTTTTCTCTGTCCGGACTCCGGTGAGGAATCCCGTGCGATTTAGGAAACCAGAGCTGCCGAGCTTGCCACTGGCCATCACATAGCCCGCGGTCACCGTCTCCCGCACGCCTTGCGAGTTGAGCAGGCTCGTCATCTCCCGGAAGTAGATGTCCTCTCTAAACAGAGTGGGATCCACGATCCCCGCGGCGGTCTTATAGACGCGCTGATTCCAATGCGGAATCACCGGACTGTTACCGCCGAACTGGTCGGAGGTGACGACGGAAGGATCGTTCTTCAGTGGCCCTGTACCCTGGTAAAGCCAGCGGCTGTCCGAAGATCCTCGATCACGAAATTGCTCGCGCGAAAACAGACCGGTTTTCAGCACCACCTCGGTGGTCAAGGGCAACTTGTAGCTGGCGTTTCCTCTTACCTCGCGAGTGGTGGTGTGCCCCCAGTTGTCCCGCGCGAACATCGCCTGTCCGGGTGAATTCGGACGATAGTTGTTCGGATCGGTGATATCCGGGCCTTCGGTCTGGATAATTCTCGGGTAAATTTCCGACTTGGTCCGATCGATAATCCAACCGACATTATTGATGCGATTAACCAGCCATCCCGCCCGCGCTTTTCCTGGCATCGAGAACGTCTTGGCCCGACTATAAATGGCATTTCCGTCCAGTTTAAAGGGACCGGCCGATCGCTCCACGCCCACATCGGCATGGTGCGTATAATGCAGGTAGCTTTGCATCCGGTCGGTTACCTCGATGATCGAGTTCGGTGTGGCTCGCACCTGGGTGATTTTATCGGTATAGTCAGGAAGAATCCCGGCGTTTCCTGTGGTGCCCACGGATTGCGGTGCAAAAAATCGGGTGGTAGGGAAAGTCCGCTCCGGTTCGTTGTTATGATTATAAATCAAGTTCAGCGAAAGCTTGGTAACTTCAGAAAGCTTGTAGTCCGTCCTGACATTCAGGCTGCGCGCGATCCGATTGTTCTGATTGTCCTCCGTCCGATAATCCCACAGATAGGCGGGCCCCTCTCCCGTGTTCTGATAATCGCGCTGGGTCACATAATTCCCGGATTTATAATGACTGACATACATGTTCACGAACACCCCCAGATTGCGCTCTTTGCCAAAGGTATCGAACACTTCCTGGTAGCCCAAATTCAACAGCGGATGGATCCGACTGCCCGAGCGAAGAGGAACGTGATCGAAAAACGGCGCCGCCCAACGCGCCGCAAAATTATAATTGATCCGGCGCTTCTCCTTCAAGCTGTG
>CAYVDZ010000122.1:0-5215 GCA_964450575.1 uncultured Opitutus sp. | reverse complement strand
GCTGAGCGGTGAACGCGATTTCATGTTAATTGTGCCGCCCAACGAATCGACCGGCCGGTCAGGCGTCTGGCCCTTGATGATTTCGACCTGCTCGAACATCGCGGCGTTAATCGTATCCATCCGGAGCCCACGGCCCATCCCCAGAGGCGGAGTGGAAAGCGCTGTGCCATCGATTGTCACGGTGTTAAGATGCTGAGCCATGCCGCGGATACTGAGACCAACGATGCTCTCATCCGTCGTCGCCGGAGTACTCGCCGGCGATCCCACCCGCGACATGGCCGAACGCTTTCGAGTGCTACAAGATCTCGGCGTCACCGGAATCACCAACTGGCCGGCGGTGAGCTTCGTGGATGGACGCCTGCGCGAGCTGATGGAAAACGAGGGTGTCGGAGTCAGCCGCGAGGTCGAGATGCTGCAGGCTGCGGCAGAATTAGGTTTTGCCACTTTGGGCTTCGCGGTCGATCTGGCGGCCGCGCGCGCTTTTGGCACGGCGAAGGTCGATGCGGTGGTCCTGGCCATTGGGCTCACGCGCGAAGTCGCGGACGTGCATGAACATCGTGATCAGCTTCAGCAGGGCCTGGTGCAACTGCGGGCGATGCAAGCTGCGGCGCGAAGTGGCGGGAATGAGCCCTTTACGATCGCCTTCGGCGGACCCGCCACAACCCCCGCGGATCTGGAACAAATCATCAGGCAAACCGACGTCCAAGGTTATGGAGGCGGAAGCGTTTTCGAACGTCTTCCCGTCCAGGAAAGCGTCTCAGCCACGATCCGCCATTTCAAAAGCGCAGCGATCGAGCCAGTCCGCCGCGACGATAAACACGCGGGATTTGGGAACACGGTGGGGCGCAGCCCGCCGATGCGAAAAGTTTTCGATCTGATCGAGCGAGTGGCTCCTCGGAATGTTAACATCCTCATCCAAGGCGAATCCGGCACCGGCAAGGAACTCATCGCGACCTGGCTGCATCGCCTGAGCCCTCGCGCCGCGCACGCCTTCGTCACGTTAAACTGCGGCGCCATTCCCGAATCACTCCTGGAAAGCGAATTGTTCGGTCATGAGAAAGGCTCTTTTACCGGTGCCCATCGTCGACGTTTGGGCAAGTTCGAGCTCGCGCACCGCGGGACCCTCTTCCTCGACGAAGTCGCCGACCTGAGCGCCCATGCCCAAGTGTCGCTCTTGCGTGTACTCCAACAACTCGAGATCACTCGCGTCGGCGGTGAACAGTCCATCCCGGTGGACGTTAGAATCGTCTCGGCATCGCATCAGGATCTCGCGGATCGCGTTGCCGCCGGCCTCTTTCGGGCTGACCTCTATTATCGTTTAAATGGTATGACCCTTCAGGTCCCGCCTCTACGCGAGCGGCCGGACGACATTCCCGCACTGGTGGAAGCAACCTTGCAGCATTTCTGTATACAGTGGAATCTGCCGTAGAAGCGGGTTTCGCCCGCCTTCCTGACGCGACTGGTTGCACATTCCTGGCCCGGAAATGTCCGCGAGCTTCAGCATGCGATCGGGCAGACCATTCTGTTGGAAGACGAGCGTACGCTGAGCGGTCACAACTTCCAGCCTTCCACCACCCATCGGATTCCGCGATCGGCTTCCGCAGCGACTCCTCCGCAGCGTTCCCTCCATGAGCGTGCCACGACCACCTTGGCAGAATTACAGGGCAACAAGAGCGCTGCCGCCAAAGCACTCGGCGTGACACGGAAGACATTATATCGTTGGCTTGTTACCACGTCGGCCCGGTAACCAAACCGGAACGATACGTCTCCGCGTCAATGTCTCTACAGCAACGTGTTTCAGCCACTCGGTCGAGTTGGGTCACTAGAACAGTTATCGCGCCATTCAGGGCAACACGTAGATCCCCAGCAGTGCCTCGCCGCGGTCGATGAAGCCGAGATCTCCCCGCGTACGAGTCCTACCTGGGCGGTCACATGCACGACAGCGGAGCGGATGATTGAGGCCAAACCATGTCATGGCGGGAACAAGGATAAAGGGGAGCACTTGCGGGGAGGTCGCAATGAACCCCCAACCTTGTCATGGCGAGACGCGTAACGTCGTGGCCATCCAGCTGGATCACCACACCCGGCGGAGCCGGGTTTCGTGATGTCAACAAGTGTGTTCGTTTGAAGCCCCGAATCCGCGGGGCACCGCCAACCAAGAGGCTCACCACGTTCTGCGGCGTCATTGCTGTTTCCCAATTTTCCGCTTTTCCGCCCTTCCCTCGTTTCGCCGTTCCTCGTTTCCCGCTTTTCCAATTTTCCACTCTTCCGAACTCCCGCTTTCCGTCCCTGCCGGCTTCCCAGTTTTCCAATTTCCCGCTTTCCCAATTTCCCAATTTCCCGCTTTTCCGATACCCCTTTGTCGCATGAAGATTTTCCACCCCTTCGCCCTGTTCGCGGCCGCCCTCGCGTTTTCACCTTCCATCCAGCCCATCGCCAGCGCCGCTGAGGTGCCCGCCGGCGTCTGGGTGCGCGACGGCTATAAACTCTCTGTCGCCGTCGACGGCATCAAGATCCCCCGCTTCCTCGCGCTCGGTCCCGACCACACGCTGTACGTCAGCGTGCCGAAGGAAGGCACGATTATCGCCTGCCGGGACAAGGACGGTGACGGCACCTATGAAACCCAGACCCCGTTCATCGCCGGCAAGCCGGCGAACGTCATCATGCAGGGCATGCAATGGCATGACGGCTGGCTCTGGTTCGCGCAGCTGAACGCCATCTCGAAAGCCCGTGACACCAATGGCGACGGCAAAGCCGATGAAGAGGTTCAAGTGTTGGGAGCCGAACAGTTGCCCACGGGCGCGCGGGGCGGACACATGTGGCGGGCTCTATTGATCCACGGCGGGCGGATCTATACCCACGTGGGTGACCAGACCAATGCCACCGACGAACCGATTGAAGCATCGGAGCGCAAGAAGATCTGGAGCTTCGGCCTCGACGGATCCGAAAAGAAGCTCTTTGCGTCAGGCGTTCGCAACACGGAGAAACTGGTCGTGCGCCCGGGTAGTGACGAAATCTGGGGCGTGGACCATGATATCGACAACATGGCGCTGAAGCTCGAAGGCGATCGAAAGCTCGGTCAGGGGATCACCGACCACAACCCCCCGGCGGAACTCAATCGTTATAGTGAAGGCGGCTTCTATGGACACCCCTGGCTCGTGGGCAAGAACCAGCCCAATCTGGCGCTGCTCAGCGAGCCGCGCTTGATGGAGCACGCACAAAAAGCCGTTATCCCGGAATGGCTGTTGCCGGCGCACTCCTCGGCCAACGCGCTGACGTTTTATACCGGCGACGGCATTCCGAATGCCAAGGGTGATCTCTTTGTGGCGATGCGGGGCGGCTGGAATGCGACCGCCAAAGTCGGGTACGGCATTGCCCGGGTTCTATTCGAGAATGGCCATCCCTATGGAGAGCTGAAGATGGTGAACTTTCTCAAGAGCGAGACCGAAATCCTCGGCCGCCCCGTCGACGTCATCCAGGCCCCGGACGGTTCCCTGCTCTTCAGCGATGACTTCGGCCACAAGATTTACCGGCTGACGTACACCGGGAAGTAAGAACACTTCGCCCGGGTGTTCGTGTCGGGACGTCGGGCCCGGTGCGGTGGGTTGCTATTGGGCAGAGCGTCGGCGGATATATCATGACATCTTACGATCCGAATTCCGACTCCATCGTGCGGCGAAAGGGGAATCGCTGGTTGCCATCACGTCGGGAAAGGACCGAACTCGAGTCATGAATCGAAGGACGTTTTTGTCGGGTTCGGCCGGGGCGTTGCCGGGAATCGTAAACGCGGTGGAGCAATCAGGGATTGGCACAAGCCGGGCGATCCTGGTCCGTGCCGGACAGAGCCTCGGCGGCGAAATTTGGCAGCTGGCAGATCGAAGTTTCCTGCACCTCAAGCTGAATGCAGGCAACGGTGAGGGACCATTGATTGTCGAGCAGAGTCAGCTTCGTCGGTTTGGGCCTCCGCGGCATATGCATCCGAACCAAGACGAGTGGTTTTACCCACTCGTCGGTACCTACCTAATTGAAGTCGGTGAGGAAAGGTTTGAGCTTCTCCCTGGAGATTTTCTTTTCGCGCCGAGAGGCCTGCCACATGTTTGGATGCATGTGGAGGAGGAACCCGGACGATTGCTCATCGGATTTGAACCTGCGGGAAAGATGGTTGGGTTCTTTCGTCGGTTCACCGCTGGCGGAGTTCTGCCGCGTCCTGAGGAGATGCCGGCATTGATGGCCGAGGACGGGATGAAGTTTATTGGGCCGCCTCTGAAGAGTTAGCATGCTCGCGCACCAATGGCTGAACCCGGACACCTCCGCCGACACCGCACCCTGGCGCAACCGGCCCGCCCTTCTTCGAAAGTAACGGGTTCCCCGTCCTCTCGCTTCGGATACCTCCCGATCCACCCAGTGAACGCCCGCTGCGCACCCTTTCCGATGATCCCCCGCTCCTCGCCCGTTTCCCCTCGCCTCCGCTCGACGCAGATCGCGTCCGCCGGCTCACCTCGCCGCCCTGCCGCGCTGACGGTCATCCTGCTTCTCGTTGGAATCGTCCTCGCAACGCCCCTCGCCGCCGCCATCGCCCGGCCCAATATCCTCCTGATCCTCGCCGACGATCTCGGGTTTAGCGATCTGGGGAGTTACGGGAGCGAAATCGCCACACCGCACCTCGACGCTCTCGCCCAGGGCGGCCTGCGTTTCACCCGGTTCTACACCATGGCGCGTTGCTGCCCCTCCCGCGCCAGTCTGCTCACCGGCCAGTACCCGCACCGCATCGGGCTCGGTCACATGGTCCGCGATCTTGGACCACCCGGCTATCGCGGCACCCTTGCGCCCGACGCCCGGACGATCGCCCAGGTGCTCCAGCCCGCCGGCTACCGCTCCTTCCTCAGCGGCAAATGGCACCTCGGCACGCCGGACCCCACGCGACACGGCTTCGAGGAATTCTACGGCACGCTCGCCAGCGCGCAGACCTTCTTCGATCCCGGCCACTTCCTGCGTCTGCCGGCCGGCCGCGTCCCGCGCCAGTACCCACAAGGCGAATTCTACGGCACCGACGCCCTCACCGACCACGCGCTCGATTTCCTTGCCACCGCCCGGCAGACGCCGGAGCGGCCGTGGTTTCTCTATCTCGCGTACCACGCGCCGCACTTTCCCTTGCAGGCGAAACCAGAGGACATCGCGCGCTACGCCCGCACGTACGAGGTCGGTTGGGACCAGG